>CABUCT010000057.1 GCA_902490145.1 uncultured Oscillospiraceae bacterium | reverse complement strand
TTATTCTGCAATTTTTACAAGTTTTTTATGCTTGTTCTTACGAATTGCCAAAAATACTCTGGATTTTTTTATTAAAAACTATTTACTTTTATGTATATGTCAAGTATAATGTATTTGTTAAATAATCAATTGAAAAGAGGTCAAAAAAATGAAAAAAATCATTTCCGCTTTTTTGGCGGCTTTGTTGATTTTTTCGACAATTTCTTTAATGTCTGTATCGGCAGCGTCTGATGATATAACTGTTATTGATAATCTTGACAGTTATTCTCATGGTTGGGACGGTGCCAGCTCAGATGTTGTTAATTACCGCGAAGGCCGTGCAAGCCTTACTGCAACCGGAAGCAACATAACCATGCAGTCTAAAGATTATAATATCGATCTTGGTGAAAAGCTTTCATCCAAAGGTTTTTTTGAAGCTTGGCTTTACATAGATGATGTTTCTAAGCTTTCATCTGATTCAAAGATCGTATTATCACAAACCAATTCTATCACATTCAACGTAAGAATAGGTTCTATGTCTTTGAATAATGGTTGGAATAAAATTACGCAAACTTTAGTGCTTGCACCTTCCAATTTTACCAAGCTTAAAAATATCAAAGTAGTTGCAAAGTCCACAGAAGGTATGATCACTATTAAGTTAGATGATATTTGCCTCTCCTCTACCAAAAAAGTAAGTGATAATACTGCTGTTAAAAATGCCTTGGATCGTGCAAAAACCTTTGATACAGCCGGAATGAGTGATCATATGCTGGAAAAATTCAATGAAAATATTGCTTATGCAGAATCCGGAGTGAATACCCAGCATGACGCTGATGTTGTTGCAAATATGCTTAACAATACAATGGATGATATCACTGCAAAACGCAACACCGGACTTTATACTGATGTTATAACCACTCATGGACGTACCTATTATAAAAATAATGAGCTTTGCTTTAACTATTCAGCCACAGGTTTTTCTGTTCGTTTCTATGGAACCGAACTTAAGGCTACTATGAGAGCTGAAGGAACAAGCGGCACTGTTAACATTTATGTTGACAAGGATATTAATCAAGTTGAATTTGACACAGATTCAAATCCTAATAACTATGACGCCGCCCGTGAAAAATATAATAGAGAATGTACAAATATGACATTTGAAAACGGAACCGGTACATACACTTTGGTTTCCGGACTTCCCGAAGGTATTCACACCGTAACTGTTCTTAAACGCGGAGAGGTTTGCTATACAAGCCATCTTGCTCTTGTTGGTTTGGATGTAGGAACTGGAAAACTCCTTACACCTCCTAAAAAATCTTCCCGTACTATCGAATTTATCGGTGATTCCAATACAACCGGTTACGGTAACCTTACTCTTGGATCAAGCGGCTATGATCCTTCAACTCAGGATGGTACTGTCACTTACGCAGCATATACCGCCGCAGCTCTTGGTGCAGAATATACTATTACTGCCCGCAGCGGATGCACTCTTACCAGAAATGACGCGGCCTGTTCTGAAGGATATATGACCGACACCTATTTATACACTGACTATTGGAACATTGGTGATTCAGAGGTTTATGATTTTGCCTCGAATCCATCCGATGTTGTGGTTATTCATCTTGGCGATAACGATCATGACGGAAGAGCCGGAAGTCTTTCAACTTCTCAATTTGTAATAAATGCAAAAGCTTTTGTTCGTCAGGTTCGCATGGTCAACCCTACATCTAAAATTGTAGTGGCCTTTTCTATCACAGGGTACCATGATTGGCGTCCATATATGGCACAGGTCGTAAATGAGATCAATGCTGAAGGCGATACAAATGTATACAATTACAGCTTTATAAACTTTGATCAAAGAGCTCCGTCCGGTCATGCTTCTATGGCAATTCATAAAAAGTGTGCTCAAGAGTTATCCTCTTTTATAAGCTCAATAACCGGATGGGATGGCCAGGTTAAAGAAGTCTATGGTGATCCAACTGTTACAAACGGCTCTATCTCCACTTCTGAAAGCTATGCAAAAGAAAATGATACTGTTACCGTAACTTTAACTCCTGATAACGGATATGCTTTGGATGATTCATCGGTAAAAGTTATATCTAACGGTTCTGTTATTCCCGTAACCAGAGTTTCTAATAATGTTTACACCTTTAAAATGACCGATGGTTCGGCTATGATAACTGCTAAATTTAATCCTGCAACTCTTACTCTTGCAGGTGATGTAAACGGCGACAAAAACATCACCACTGCCGATGCCTTATATGTACTCCAAGCTTCTGTAAACAAAGTTGATTTAACTGATTCTCAATTCATCATTGCAAATGTTGACGGCAAGGAAAACGTTACAACTCTTGATGCTTTATTGATACTTCAGAGAGCAGTCGGTAAAATTAACACATTCCCCGTCGGAGACTATGTGGCTATCTAAGTTTTAATTTTAAAATCCGATGTATTTTATATACATCGGATTTTCTGTTTTATCAAAAAAATATCTTGACTTTATCTCATTTTCCATTTATTATGATTTCAGTACATAAACAATTTAAAGCTTTTATGTGCTAAAGCAATTTATATGGATGTGGTAGATTATGTCTCAAAAAACTATTATTTTTATTACCATTGCAGCATATCTCGTCCTTATGGTAGTGATATCTGTTTTATCCTCGAAAAAAATCACTCGAGCTTCTGACCTTACCGTCGGAGGACGTAAAGCCGGTGCGTGGTTATCTGCATTAAGCTACGGAACCGCATATTTCTCTGCGGTAATGTTTGTCGGATATGCAGGTACTACCGGTTGGAACTTTAATATGTATGGTGTGCTTGCAGGCATAGGAAATGCTGTTTTCGGTTCATATCTTGCATGGAAGCTACTTGCCAGACGTACGAGAGATGTTTCATACCGTCTTAAAATAAAATCAATGCCTCAATTCTTTGAATCAAGGTACTCTTCAAAATCTATGAAGACATTTTCAGCATTAATAATGTTTATTTTTCTTGTACCTTACTCTGCTTCGGTATATAAGGGGCTTGCAAGCATATGCAAAGTAGTCCTTGACATACCTGAAATGACTTGTATGATAATTATTGCGGCAGTATCTGCTTTGTTATTATTCTTTGGCGGATATATAGCACAGCTAAAGGCAGATTTTATTCAAGGAATTATTATGATGTTCGGCGTATTACTTATGATTCTCTTTATTATTCGCTGTGATACTGTCGGAGGTTTTGATGGCATTGCAAACTATGCTAAAAACGGGGGTTTTGCCCCGATGTCGGCAAATAAATGGATTTCGCTTTCGGCAACTGTTCTTATGACCAGCTTCGGAACATGGGGACTTCCTCAAATGGTTCAAAAATATTTTGGTATCAAAGATGATGCACAGGCAAAAAAAGGTATTGTTATTTCAACATTTTTTGCTTTCTTAGTTGCCGGTGGCGGATATTTTATCGGAAGCCTTTGTCACATGTTCTTCGGAAATACCATGCCCGAAGGCGGACAAGACTATATAATACCTAATATGCTTAAAATCTCAGCACTTCCATCGGTTCTTCTCGGAATCATCCTTGTATTATTGATTTCGGCTTCTGTGTCTACACTTTCTTCTATTTCTCTTACTGCCGGTTCAATAGTATCTATGGACTTAATAAAATCAAAGTTTGATAAAACCATGTCTGATAAAAAGCTTTCACTCCTTATTAAATTTATTTGTGTTTTATTCGTTATATGCTCTTTTGCAGTGGCAAACACTAAAACACCGATTTTAGATATGATGAGTTATTCATGGGGAATTATTTCCGGATCATTTATTGCTCCTTACCTGCTTGCTCTTTATTCAAAGAAAATCAATCGTATCGGTGCTTGGTCCGGTATCATTTCCGGATTCGTTATTGCCGTTGTCCCTGCACTTTCAAAGTGTATTCTTATCGCTTTGAGAAACCCTGTGTCTGAAACAGGATTTATTAAAACACTTAATACTCTTGCAAGTATGGGACCGACATTTGCCTGCATTGCAATGGCTTTATCTTTACTTGTTTGTTATTTAGTAAGTATTCTCACTCCTAAAAATATTCAAAAATGCAATATTGATCTTTTCTATAACGGTGCCATTGAACGCTAAATATAAACATTGGTACCACATCAAAACCGGAGGTAAATAAATATGTCCGCTATATGGAATAAAGAAATAGAAACAATGTCAAGGAAGGACATTGAAGCCATGCAGCTTGAGCGTCTTAAATGGACAGTTGATTACTGCATAAACAATGTTAAATTTTATCATGACCGACTTACTCCTTTGGGAATAAGCGGTGACAAAATAAAAACACTTGCGGATATTCAATATATACCTTATACCACAAAAACCGATCTTCGTGATAATTATCCTTTTGGACTTTTTGCAGTTCCACAAAAAGATATTATTCGAATTCACGCTTCATCAGGAACAACCGGAAAACCTACTGTTGTCGGATATACAAGAAATGATATTAATAACTGGGCTGAAGCTATTGCCAGAATCGTAACTGCCGCAGGAGCTACCTCTGACGATATTGTTCAGATATGTTTTGGTTATGGTATGTTTACCGGTGCTCTCGGCCTACATTACGGTCTTGAAAAAATCGGTGCAAGTGTAGTTCCGACTTCGTCGGGAAACACTCAAAAACAATTAATGTTTATGCGTGATTTTAAGACATCTGCTCTGGTTGCCACCCCGTCCTATGCTTTGTATCTATCCGAAGCTGCAAAAGAACTTGAATTTCCCATGAGTGACTATAATCTTAAGCTCGGACTTTTGGGAAGTGAAGGTTGCACCCCTGAAATGCGTGATCAGATAGAACAAAACTGGGGAATGTTTGTCACTGATAACTATGGCCTTTCAGAGCTTATGGGACCCGGACTTTCCGGGGAATGCCGTGAAAGAGTCGGCCAGCATATAAATGAAGATATGTTCTACTTTGAGATCATTGATAAAAATACACTTGAGCCTGTCGGTGAAAATGCCCAGGGAGAAGTTGTTGTTTCCACCCTTACTAAAGAAGGAATTCCCCTTTTGCGTTATCGCACAAAAGATATTTCGGAAATTACATATGGACCATGCAAATGCGGGCGTACCACTGCCCGTATGGCAAAAATAAAGGGCCGAAGCGATGATATGCTTAAAATCAGAGGAGTTAATGTTTTCCCGTCCCAGGTGGAAAGTGTTCTTGTCGGTATGGACAAAATCAGTCCTCACTATCAATTAATAGTTCGCAGAGAAGGCTTTTCAGACACACTTGAAGTTAAAGTTGAGCTTATTGACGGAAGCGTTTTGGATCGTTTTTCCGAGCTTGAAAAACTGCATAACAAAATCAAAGCAAACCTTAAATCAGTTCTTGGACTTGATGCAAAGGTCACACTTGTACAGCCAAAAACCATTGAGCGTTTTCAAGGGAAGGCTGTAAGAGTAGTTGACTTACGAAATCAAAAATAGTAGAATAATAAGTACTGAAAGGATTGATTTTTGTGAAGGATTTGCTTATCGGAAATGCAGCCGTGGCAAGAGGTCTTTTTGAGTCGGGCTGTAAACTGATTTCAAGCTATCCCGGAACTCCAAGTACTGAAATAACCGAGGAAGCTGCAAAATATGATGAAATTTACACCGAGTGGGCACCAAATGAAAAAGTGGCTATGGAAGTTGCTATAGGTGCAAGCTTTGCCGGAGAACGTTCATTCTGTGCAATGAAACATGTCGGACTTAATGTTGCTGCTGACCCGCTCTATACTGCTTCATATATAGGTGTAAACGGCGGAATGGTTATAGCAGTTGCCGATGATCCGGGAATGTTCAGTTCTCAAAACGAACAGGACACTCGCAGACACGCTATCGCGTCAAAAGTTCCTGTGATCGAGCCATCTGATTCGGAAGAATGCCGCGATTTTGTAAAATATGCATATGAAATTTCTGAAAAATATGATACTCCAGTGATTTTACGTCTTACAACAAGAGTAGCTCATTCCAGAAGTCTTGTTGAACCGAAAGACAGAGTTGTTCCTGAAAAGAAGCAATACGTTAAAAACATTCAAAAAAATGTTATGATGCCGGCAATGGCAAAGCAAAGACATGCCTTTGTTGAAGAACGCCTTGAAAAGCTTTCAAAATACGGAGAGGATTGTCCGCTTAATCGCATTGAAATGGCAGACACCAAAATTGGCGTTATTACTTCCGGTATTTCATATCAATATGTCAAAGAAGCTCTCGGCGACAAAGCAAGCGTTTTAAAGCTTGGACTTACCAACCCTCTTCCCGTAAATATTATCAAAGAGTTCGCTTCAAAGGTCGACACTCTTTACGTGGTTGAAGAGCTTGATGACATTATAGAAAGTCATTGTAAGAAACTCGGCATAAAGGTTATCGGAAAAGAAATATTTTCTTTATGCGGTGAATATTCTCAAAGCATGATAAAAAAAGCCATTCTTAGTGAACAAAATTCGTTTGTCTCTCTTGACCGTGATATTCCTGTCCGTCCGCCTGTTCTTTGCCCGGGATGTCCTCATCGTGCACTTTATTATGCTCTTAAAAAGAAAAAAGTTTATGTAAGCGGCGACATTGGATGTTATACACTCGGTTCTCTGGCTCCTTTGGGTCAGATAGATACCTGTGTTTGTATGGGTGCAAGTGTTTCATCGCTTCACGGATTCAATAAAGCCAACAACGATGAAACTGCTTCAAAAGCCGTTGCGGTCATCGGTGACTCAACTTTTATTCACTCAGGAATCACAGGGCTTATAAATATAGCATACAATAAAGGAATTTCAACCGTTATCATTCTCGATAACAGTATCACCGGTATGACCGGACATCAGCAAAATCCTACTACCGGTCTCACTCTTAAAGGCGATCCTACTGTTGCGGTTGATCTTGAGGCTTTGGCAAAGGCTGTCGGAATAAAGAATGTGAGAGTTGTTGACCCAAACAATCTTTCTGAATGTCAAAGGGTTATTGATGAAGAATTGGAAAAACCGGAACCTTCACTTATTATCAGCCGTCGTCCCTGTGCATTGCTTAAATATGTAAAACACGAAAAGCCGCTCATTATAAATAAGGAAAAATGCAAATCCTGTAAAGCATGTATGCAAATCGGCTGCCCTGCAATAAGTATGAAAAACGGAAAGGCTGAAATTGACAGCACATTGTGCGTTGGCTGCAATGTATGTAAACAGCTTTGTAAATTTGATGCAATCGGTAACGGAGGGGAGAACTAATGTCGGTTAAAAGCATTATGATCGTCGGTGTCGGTGGTCAGGGAACGCTTCTTGCAAGCAAACTGTTCGGCAGAGTTTTCACTGACATGGGTTTTGATGTCAAAGTTTCAGAGGTACATGGAATGTCCCAACGTGGCGGTTCTGTGGTTACATATGTTAAATATGGTGAAAAGGTATATTCTCCTGTTATAAATGAAGGCGAAGCTGATCTCATTATTTCATTTGAAGAGCTGGAAGCAGGAAGATGGCTTCCCTTCCTTAAAAAAGACGGAACCGTAATTACAAGCAATCAAAGGATCGATCCTATGCCGGTAATCACGGGAAATGCAGAATATCCGGATGATATTATTGATGACATCAAAAGTCATGGGATTTCGGTAATATCTTTGGATGCTCTTGCTTTGGCTGAAAAAGCAGGTTCTTCAAAAACCGTCAATCTTGTACTTCTCGGAGTCGCCGCAAAACAACTTGGAATTGAAAAAGAGCTTTGGCTTAATGCTATCAAATCCACTGTTCCCGAAAAGTTTTTGGAAATGAATCTAAAAGCATTTGATTTTGGATTTAATCTTTAATAATAGTTGAAAATAATAATATAAATAAGAAGTAT
>CABUCT010000056.1 GCA_902490145.1 uncultured Oscillospiraceae bacterium | reverse complement strand
AATTCCTCTCATTTTAGTTTGAAGAATTTTAAAGAGGCAGATTTTTGGCTGTGTGTAGCAGTCGGGCTGACGCACGGCAACGGCAAAACTTTAAGCGGCACAAAACTCAGTTGATCCTTTCGCATTCTCGAGTATTTTAACAAAGCAAAGGCGGAAATCCGTCCTTTAAAATCGCGTTCGAATTTGTCAGCTTTGCTTAAGCATCTGAAATTCGAGCCCATAGTGGTTTTGATGATCGGATTTTTGCCAGACTCCTTCAGAATCCTTGATCGTGCAACGATATGTTTGAGGTCTTTTCATGATCTGAACAAAAATTTGCATGGTCAAAACAGTTTCACACCTGATAGCAGATGATTTTCGGAGGATTTTTGATGCAGACGACGAAGGAATACCGACATGTTTTGAAGAGGATAAACCTGAAAGCTTCGAATAGCGAAGCTTTCAGGCACTGTGTGCTTTGGTTAATTATAACCGACGCGTACAAACACGATGTTCGCGGCTTGATTTTCGACTCTGCATTGTTAAAATACTCGAGAATCCGAAAAGACTTACTGCGTTTTGTGCCTTTTAAAGTTTTAACTGTTGCCGGGCGTCAGCACGACTGCCGCACACAGCCGGAAATCCCGCACCCGAAAATTCTCCGACCTAAAAGACTTGGATTGCGGTGAAATTTTGGACGCAGAGTGCGATGCGGGGCTGACTCCATGCGAGAGAGATAAGTTAAAGTGACCGCAGGACACGCCTTTTGAGCGTGTTTAGAAGCGTCGGCTTTGCTTTAACTGATGAGAGTCGAACCCGATATGGTTTAAAATGCCCTGTCCCCGCTGAAGCTGACGCTTCAAGTCTCGGCATACGGCAAGTATTCCGTCGATTTTATGCCTTGTCGGGGCAAAAATATGTTTATTTAAACTGCTATGCACCGAAAACGCAGAAGATGTGGATGTTTTTTGCGTTTGACAGGTCAGTCGGTGTGATGCCCGAAAATGGTGAAAACATAAAAAGCCGCCGCAGCTTAAAGTTCCCGGCATATTGTGCTCGACTCTCCTCAGTTTACAGCGGCGATTTGGAAATTTTGGCACTTTGACGGGGAAATTGTTTTGGAGTTTGAGAAACTTTTCTTATCAAAATGATTTTGCGGCGGCTTGTGTCCGGAAGGGTGAACTCCTTTATGCTTTCAATTTTTGAGCCAAGTTTTTTTATGGCATTTTCGGAACATTCAAGCTCTTCTTCGCCTGACGGACCCTTCATTGCCGCGAACAGTCCTCCGGTTTTTACAAAAGGAAGACAGTATTCACACAGAATGTTTAAAGGAGCGACCGCTCTTGCGGTTACAATATCAAAATTGTCACGATATTCGGGTTTTCTTGCCGCTTCTTCGGCACGAGCGTGAACGGTTTTGGAGCTGAGTTCGAGTTCATTTATAACCGAGTCGAGAAAGACAAGACGTTTATTCAGGCTGTCGATGAGGGTCTGAGAAATATCAGTACGCATTATTGCCACGGGAATGGCCGGAAAACCTGCACCCGTTCCGACGTCAAGCATTTTTGCATTTTTCTTTATGTCCACAGCTGAAAGCAGTGTGAGACTGTCGGCAAAATGAAGCACCGCAATACCTTCTGGAGAGGTGATAGCGGTGAGATTCATTTTCTGATTCCATTCCACAAGCAAATCGGCGTATCTTTCAAATTTTTTGATTTTATCGGGAGAAATCTCAATATTAAATTGTTTGCATGCCGATAAAAGAGCGTTGCAATCAAGGTTCATAATAACAAAATCCTATCTTCTGGGTTTTCTTCGGCTGTTACGGCGGCGGTCTTCTTCCAAGTGTTTTGCACGGAAATCACGAATCAGCGACCAAATTATAATACCTGCGATGATCACAGCAACCGGAATTGCAATTGAAAACGCAACCGATATAACTCTATCCTTTCTTTCCTGAATTCGGCAGGCTTCGCTTTCTACAGTATAATCCATCGATTCGAAGATACTTGTACACGCGGACGACGAGTTAGATGAAAGAGTATCGGCTTTTTCAATTAGACAAAGGGTGTAGGAGCGGCCGTTTATTACAGTAATATACATAATTCGGCTGTCTGAAAGCTCAGGATTGGATTCCGGGGTGAACATAAGTCTGTAAAACAAAGCTCCGTTTCGCTCTATTTCTTTTACTTCCGAAGCTTTGTCGATTCCGCTTCCGATAAGCAGCCTTTTGGCAGTCTCTTTGTCGGAATAGTTGATCAGGTCAACAACAGCTTCTGAAACCTTGTTCTCTTCACATCTTAAAAACACGGTTGAATTCATTTTTTCGGAAACAGCATAAAACAAATATCCGTCTTGTTTAAATTTGGTTTCCATGCCGGACTTTGTTTCACCGATTGCTTCAAGCTTTGAGCTGTTGGAATCCAGATTATCTTCGGTAAAAACAGTGAAAACATCTGAAATTGAAACAGAAATACCGTCCTTTGTGACCACAGTGGCTGAAACCAGTATTTGAAATGCTGAAAGACAGGAAACGAGCACAACCAACGGAATTATAATGGCTTTTTTCATAAAGATCCTCTATCGTTTTTTATAGATTTTGATTTTGATACTCTGCTCTTATCACGATCATAAATGAGCACATACCATAAGATAGCGAGTACCTGAAGCACTGCAGCAACAACATATATAAGATACATGTATTTAAGACTGAAGGTTATGTCGAGCGAAACGGCGATGGTCCAAATAAGTCCGCTTACCGAGAAAATCTGGAAGATCATCTTCCACCACATTGAGGAAAACACCACCAATATGATAAATGATACGGGACAGGCATATATAAAGCTGAGCCAAAGACGCGGAACATCCGGCATCACCAACATTAAAACAAAGTATACAAAAGTTGCACAAAGCCATGCGACCCCAACCGAAAGGAGAGGGATCAGAGTGTATTTTTTCAAAGCTTTTATCGGCTTTTTTGGAGCTTTGTCGTTTATGAAATCATCAAGAGAAACTCCGAAAAGCTCAGAAAGAGTGACCAGTACCGCAACGTCAGGAAGCCCTTCTCCACGTTCCCATTTTGAGATCGATTTGTCCGAATAGCTTATTTTTTCGGCAAGCTCTGACTGTGTGAGACCGGCATTTTTACGATAAAAGGCAAGTTTTTTTGCAATATTTTTCTTTAAATTTTCTTCATTCATATATCTATTATAAATCAGCCTATATAAAAAATCAACCCCCAAAAAGCCCGCCGCCACTGGAACTCCACCCGTGGTAGAGAGAATTTTTTGTCACTCTACTGCAAAGAATTAAAGGGTAGTGATAAAATTTTTTTAATAGAGTGACAAATAACGGAAAACCGGGTAAAATGAAAATAGCCTAAAAAAAGCAAAGTCCTACCGCCGATTTTCGGCGGTAGGAAAAACGGTAAAGTGATGAGCAAGAATTATCACTTTTTTGATTTGGACAGATATTCTGTTTTTGTTTTAATCAGGCATATCACACACTTGTTTTAAAAGGAGGCTTTTACATGGAAACTTCAAGAAAAAAAGAAATTTTAAAACAGAGCTTTGCAAAGGCGGTAAGAGTTTTGACTGTTGCCCCGTTTATGGCGGCATTTATGCTCACTGCCATCCTTATTGTCAAGCCTTCAATTTTTTCTAATATCAATCACTATCTTTACGCTCTTAGCTGCCTGACCGTATTTCCGCTTTTGGCATATCCGATTTCGGCGATCATACCGCCTCTGCGTAAAAAGGGCCGAGAAGGTCAAAGGAATCTTGCCATTGTTTTTTCGGTTATCGGATATGTGGCAGGAATTGCGGGTTCATTTATTTTCGGTGCAGCCAGAATTGAAATGCTCATTTT
Organism: uncultured Oscillospiraceae bacterium; assembly: GCA_902490145.1. Classification (GTDB taxonomy): domain Bacteria; phylum Bacillota; class Clostridia; order Oscillospirales; family Acutalibacteraceae; genus UMGS1484. The sequence goes on along the minus strand of CABUCT010000056.1, from coordinate 4,074 downwards.
CTGGACATATCTTTTGTCGGGAATTATGATTGCTTTGTCCTCATTTGTTTTCGGAGTAAAAGCAAGCGGTCATGCCTGTGGAGTTTCAGGACCCATTGCAATGCTGATTTATTGTCTCGGACTTCCTTATTGTATTCTTTATGCAATTTTGGCATTTGTATTCTGGGCGTCGGTCAAGATGAAACGCCACACTCCGGCACAACTGGTCATAGGAAGTGCAATTCCGGTTGTTATGATGATTATTTCGTTAGGAATTATAAGATTATTTTAATTATCAGACAAAACAAAAATGCTGATGACAAGGCTTGCGGATTTGAATTTATTTGATTTCCGCAGGCCGTTTATTTTTGTTATTCCCGTGAAAATGGAAAAGTCGGCTAAATCAAAAAAATTTTCAAAATATTATTAAAACAATAGAAATAAATTCCCGCATATGATAAAATAGCTTAAAAGAACAGAAAGGAAGTCTTTAGAATGCAGATAACTGATGACATTAAATATGTCGGTGTTAACGACCACAAGATAGATTTATTTGAAGGACAATATGATGTGCCGAACGGCATGGCTTATAATTCTTATGTTATAATTGATAACAAGATTGCTGTTCTGGACACGGTGGACGCAAATTTCACCCATGAATGGTTTGACAATCTTGAACATGCACTTGACGGAAGAAAACCTGATTATCTGATTGTTCAGCATATGGAGCCGGATCATTCGGCTAATATCGGAAGCTTTATGGATCTTTATTCAGAAGCGAAGATCATTGCGACCGCAAAGGCGTTTGCCATGATGCAAAACTTCTTTGGAACCGATTTTCCCGAAAGAAAAATTGTGGTTTCCGAAGGCGACAGCCTTGATCTTGGAAAGCATGTTCTGACCTTTACCACAGCACCTATGGTTCACTGGCCGGAGGTCATGGTAACTTATGATAACACCGATAAGATCCTTTTTTCGGCAGACGGATTCGGAAAATTCGGAGCACTGGACGTGCAGGAAGATTGGGCATGCGAGGCTCGGCGTTATTATTTCGGAATTGTTGGCAAATACGGCACACAGGTTCAAAATTTGCTGAAAAAAGTGTCAGGATTTGACATTAAGATAATTTGTCCTTTGCACGGGCCGGTACTGACCGAAAATCTGGGATATTATATCGGACTTTATAACACATGGTCGTCCTATTCGGCTGAGAGCGATGGCATTATGATTGCTTATACTTCTGTTTACGGCAACACAAGACGTGCGGTCGGGCAGCTTGCCGAAAAACTGAAAGCTAAGGGTTGTCCGAAGGTAGTTGTGTGTGATCTTGCCCGCGAGGACATGGCAGAGGCTGTGGAAGACGCTTTCCGTTACGGAAAACTTGTGCTTGCCACCACAACCTATAATGCAGAGCTATTTCCGTTTATGAAACAGTTTATAGATCATTTGATTGAACGTAATTATCAAAATCGGACGATTGCGTTTATTGAAAACGGTTCGTGGGCACCTCTTGCGGCCAAAATCATGAAAAAGATGTTCGAAAACAGCAAAAACCTAACTTATACCGACACTACAGTTACGATCAGGTCTGCACTCAGTGAGGACAGTGCCGCACAGCTTGAGGCACTTTCAAATGAGCTTTGCAAAGAGTATCTCGCCCGCCAAAGCGAGACCGCAAATAAAAATGATCTTACCGCACTGTTTAACATCGGTTACGGATTATATGTCATAACCTCTAACGACGGAAAGAAAGACAATGGTCTTATTGTCAACACGGTTACTCAGGTGACAAACACGCCTAATCGTATTGCAGTGACTATAAACAAACAAAATTATTCGCATCACGTTATCAAACAGTCGGGAATTATGAATGTCAACTGCCTGTCGGTCGACGCACCGTTCAAGGTGTTCGAGAATTTTGGATTCAAAAGCGGACGCAGCGTCAACAAATTTGAAAATTACACACCCCTTCGTTCGGATAACGGACTGGCATTTTTGCCCCAATATATAAACTCCTTTATGTCACTTAAGGTTGAGCAATATATTGATCTTGACACCCATGGAATGTTTATATGCAGTATTACCGAAGCAAGAGTTATTTCAAATGCAGAGACTATGACATATAACTTTTATCAGGATAACGTTAAGCCGAAGCCCCAAACAGAGGGCAAAAAGGGTTTTGTGTGCAAGGTTTGCGGATATGTATATGAAGGAGACGAATTACCCGAAGACTTTATTTGTCCGCTTTGTAAACACGGAGCTGCTGACTTTGAACCAATCGAATAAAATATAGAAGAAGCTGAAAACCTCGGAATTTTCACATCCTGAAATCTATCCCTTTAAAATAGTATCAGTTTTGCTAAAAAGCCGCCGGGGTAGTCAACGTCAGATACGGAAGTTTTTATCAGGTACGGTGCAACTCAGAAAAATGGGTTGCACCGTTTTTTACTTTCGGAAACTGTATTGACAGTTTCCCTGCTTGCTACGGTATGTGACATTTCTACTGCATTGACCGTAAATCATCGCTAATATTCTTTGCTGTTCGGTGCTTTTAAAAACAGAATCCTGCAATATGCTTTTGTAATCCCACAAAAATCCCTCCGTTTCGAGTACATTATACCAAAGCGGAGGGGTGTTTGTGCGGGTGGGAAACTGGAATTTGTTGTTCAGTTTATAACAATGAACTTTATTCCTCTAAAAAGAGCTCGGGGTGATTTGATAAGCGATCTTTTTCCGTAATTCCACGAACCGCCCTGCACGGATTTCCAAATGCCAATGTATGGGCTGGGATGTTTCTAGTCACGACAGCACCAGCCCCAATTACGCATCCTTCTCCAATGGTTACACCCGGCAGAATAGTAACACATCCGCCGATCCAGCAATTGTCTTTAATAACAACAGGAGCACTATATTCAATGTTTATATCCTTATCAGTCTTTTCGTCGTGAAAAATGTTCCGATCTTCATAACACAGGGGATGAATCGGAGTTAGTATGGAGCAGTTAGGGCCTATAAAAACATTTTCACCTATTATCACTTCGTTTTCATCCAGAACACAAAAATTAAAATTAGCATAAGACCGTCGGCCCATCTTTATATGCGTACCAAAATCGAACTGAATTGGTCCCTGAAGGTAAACGCCTTCTCCGTGATCCGGCATCAATTCGCACAGGATCGCTTCTCTGGACACCTCATCGGACTCCGGAATAGAATTATACTTCTGGCATAACTCATGTGCTCTGCGGCGATCCTCCGGCATATTCTCACAAAAAGGATTATATATTTTTCCTGCCAGCATTTTTTCAATTTCGCTCATTTTATTTTGTCCTTTCAAAATAATGTTTATCGCTCTGTTTTAAGCTACTGCTAAGAATATTATACTCGTCAAATATGACAAATTAAAGTACTTTTTTGAAAGGACAGTATAATTTCAACCTCTTTCAACGGTACATTCTGAATTCTTACATCCTTTCTAGATATCTTAATTTAATATAGTTATCTGTAAACTGTGTTCCATTTGCAACGTCTATATAGTTGTATTTCAATATTGTATTAATTACTTCCTTATGTGGTGTTAGCTTTAAATCCGGCGGCTTTCTTTTATTATAAAAATCAGATCAGACGATAAAATAAGAAAACAAGGGCTGCGAAACTGTGAAAATCCCCCCCAATTTCTTTATCTTAATGCAGTTTCTTTATTTTAATGCAGTCGCAAGCGTTAGCTTTACACCCCGTTCCTCCGTGAACCTGAAAAAACTTTCTCAAGTTCAGACAAAGATTTTTTTGAGAGGGGCAGATTCAGCGGCACGGCATGCGAGGTTACTATCGAATGGTGACCGGAGGGGTATGTCGGACGATTTAGCCGTTTTTGCAAAAATTCATTAAATCCCGAAATATATCGTTGAAGTTCAGAAACTCAAAATCACTGCGGGATCGGTTTCCTTGCTTAAGCAAAGCCGATAAATCCGAACACGATTTTAAAGGACGGATTTCCGCCTTTGCATTGTTAAAATACTCAAGAATCCGAAAGGATCAACTGCGTTTTATGCCGCTTAAAGTTTTGACCGTTGCCGGGCGGCAGCCCGACTGCTGCAC
>CABUCT010000055.1 GCA_902490145.1 uncultured Oscillospiraceae bacterium | reverse complement strand
GAAGCCCGCCCATTCCGGCAAGTACAGCTTCATCAAATTCGTTTTCTGAAATAGAATCGAATCCGTCCGAGAGACGGGTGGTAATTTTGTCATCGAGGTTTGCCAAAGAAATATTCCGTTTGGCACTTTCTAAAGGTCCTTTTCGCAGATCGGCAGCCAAAGCTTTTGGGCATATACCTCCTGACACCAGATATATCGGGAGAGATGCATGATCGGTACCGATGTCCGCAACTGTTACACCCGGAGTGATAAATTCTGCGGCTGCCAAAAGTCGTGGGGTTAGTTTTTTTGTATTCATAAATGTAATATCCTTATATGTTCTTGAATTCTCAAAATAAATGTGATACACTGGGTTTAAATTGAAATGGGGGATTATTTTGATTAAATATGATAAATACGGTGATCCGATTACAGAAAAACCCGAAAAAATGGACGATAAACGCAAAAAGGCATTTGTGATCACAATGGCATTACAGATCCTTGTGATAATACTCAATGTGGTATTTTTTATCGCTAAACTGAATTATTACTGCTTTATCCTTCTGCCGCTTTATATTTTCTTTTACATAAGCTATGTAAAAGCCGTTCAGACTTTGAAGGATGATGGAATACTTACAAAACCATATCAGCTGTTTAAATTTATAAGTCCCGTGGTATATCTTGTGACGGCTTTTCTGTGCATGTTGGCAATAGCAGTATAAATTTTTAAAATTAAAAATCACTTGACCGGCAGAAACTTTCGGTCGAGTGATTTTTTGTTTTTGTTATTCTCCCAAATAAGCTTTTTTAACAGAGTCATTATTGATAAGCTCACTTGCAGAACCCGACATAGAGATATTTCCGGTTTCAAGAACATAAGCACGATCAGCTATAGAAAGGGCCTTTTTAGCATTTTGTTCAACCAGCAAAACGGTTGTTCCATTGGCACTGATTGCCTTAATTATATCAAAAATCTCAGTAACCAGAAGAGGAGAAAGACCCATTGAAGGTTCGTCCAGCATGAGAAGTGACGGATTGCTCATCATGGCTCTTCCCATAGCAAGCATTTGCTGTTCTCCGCCTGAAAGTGTTCCGGCAATCTGATTTTTGCGTTCTTTAAGCCGGGGAAAATGCTCATATGTTCGGTCGATATCAGATTTTATTTTTTTAGTATCCCTGTTTGAATACGCTCCCATAAGAAGGTTTTCATAAACTGTCAGCTCTTGGAAAACGCGGCGGCCTTCGGGAACTTGAGACATACCCAAACGAACGATCTTGTGGCAGGGCATTTTAGTAATATTTTTATCATCAAATGTGACTGTTCCGCCTTTTGATGGAATAAGTCCGATTATACTTTGCATGGTGGTTGTTTTGCCAGCTCCGTTTGCACCGATAAGAGTCACGATTTCGCCTTTATTAACTTCAAAGCTGATTCCCTTAAGAGCCTTTATAACACCGTAATATACTTCGAGGTTTTCAACCTGTAAAAATGCCATATTTTAACCTCCTATATATGCCTTAATAACTTCCGGATCGTTAAGAGCAGTCTTGGTTTCGCCCTGTGCTAAAACAGTGCCGAAGTTAAGGACAGTAACCTCATCGCAAAGACCGGAAACAAATTTCATATCATGCTCAATAAGCAGAATGGTCAGATCATATTTGTCACGGATATAACGAATAATATTCATTAAGTCAGCGGTTTCCTGCGGATTCATACCTGCAGCGGGCTCATCCAAAAGTAAAAGCTGCGGATTGGTAGCTAAAGCACGTGCAATTTCAAGTTTACGCTGTTTACCATAAGGAAGATTACAGGCAAGATTATTTCTTTCTTCTTTAAGCCCGAAAATATCAAGAACCTCTTTGGCTTTTTCCCGCATTGCAACTTCAGTATTGTAATGGCGTGGAAGTCTGAGCATGCTTGTAAAAGGATTGCATTTAAATTCGGGTTGATTATGAAGCCCGACCATAACGTTTCGGATTACACTCATGTTGCTGAACAGACGTATGTTTTGAAAAGTACGGGCTATACCCTTGTGATTAATAGCCTCTTCGGTTTTTCCGTTAAGCATTTCGTCGTTTAGATAAAAAGCTCCGGCGGTAGGTTGATAAACTCCGGTTATAAGGTTGAATATGGTGGTCTTACCGGCACCGTTGGGTCCAACAAGTCCATAAAGCTGGTTTCTTTTGATTTCAATGTTGAAGTTTTGAACAGCTTTAAGCCCTCCGAAGGTTATGCCGAGATCGGTTGTTTTAAGTACTGTATCAGACATTTCTCTGCCTCCCCTTATTCAGACTTTTCGGAGCCGTCAGGAGGAATAACATCGGTAGACAGCACCTCATCCATTTTTATTTTTGTATCTATTCTGTTCCATGCTGCGTCATCGTCAACGACAGTTTCAGGGGTACGTTTTTTAAAAATAAGCTTTTTTAAAGCTTTGATGCTGAATTTTTCCTTAAAAGGTTTGAGTGCAGGAGCATTATTAAACACAACCACAACGATAAGGATAATAGCATAAATAAGAAGTTTAAGTGCCGCAAGATCACCGGTGAGCTGGCTTCTTAATATGAAATTGACGTAAGATATAAGCACAGCCGCGATAATTGAACCGTTAATGCTTCCCATTCCTCCGAGAACGACCATTACAAGGATTTCAATAGAGTAGTTGTATGAGAAAGTACCGTAAAGAACAGGAGTTGCGGAGTGACCGTAAATTACACCGGCAATGCCGGCGAAAAATGCCGAAATAGTAAATACAAGCAGTTTATAGAAAGTTATATTTATTCCCATTGCCTTTGCTGCGATTTCATTATCACGAATTGCGGTAATGGCTCTTCCGTGTTTACTGCGGATAAGATTTTGAGTAAGGAACAAAACGATCAGAATCGTAATAAATGAAGCTACAAAAAGCGTTTTGGTTTCCATTTGAATTGAGTTGGTGATAAGACCTTTAGAAGCCCCGAACATCGGAAGGTTTTTGAAAATATTACGAACGATTTCTCCGAATGCAAGCGTTACTATGGCAAGATAGTCACCTTTAAGGCGAAGTGCCGGAAGTCCGATTATAAGCCCGAACACAGCAGCGGATAAGCCACCTATAATCATACCGATTATAAGAACGAGAATAGGGCTGTTAATAACGTCATGAAGCATATTGGCAAAGAAACATCCGATATATGCACCAACGCACATAAATCCCGCATGACCAAGGGATAATTCACCGAGAAAGCCGACAACAAGGTTAAGGGATATCGCAAGAATTATGCTGTAAGCAATGGTGATAAGCAAAGAGACTGTTGAACGGTTTACCACATTGCTGACATTTAATAATATTATCATTACTATAAGAAAAGCTGAAATTATTGTATAGTTGATAATATGTTTAAATTTAAAAGTCTTTTTGAAATTCTCAGAAGACTTGACAAGTGATTCTTTCAAATTTGTAAAAAACTTCATCATTACACCTTCTCTCTGCGTTTCTTGCCCAATATACCGATAGGTCTGACAAGAAGAATTAAAATAAGCAAGCTGAATTCAATTGCAGTGGTGTATGAACTGATGGCCGGAAAACTTTGACAGACCTTTTCGATTATGCCAAGCAAAACGCCGCCGATCATAGCACCGGGAATCGATCCTATACCGCCGATAACTGCAGCGGTAAAGGCTTTGATGCCCGGAACTGAACCCAGAGTCGGCTCAACTGCCGGTATCTGCATAAGATAGAAAAGACTCGCGAATGCAGCAAGAGCCGAACCAATGGCAAATGTGATCATTATAATGGTATTTACGTTAATACCCATGAGTTGTGCAGCTCCGTTATCCTCTGATACGGCGATCATAGCACGGCCCGTTTTGGTCTTTTTCACGAACAGAGTAAGACCGACCATAATAATTGAACCGATTACCAATGTCATTATGGTATTTACACTTATTTGGGAATTTCCGATGTTGACCATTCCAAAATTCGGAAGGGATATCTGATGAGGTTTTGCACCGAAAATAAGCTGTGCAATGCCTTGAAGCAGGTAACTCACACCGATTGCAGTTATCAAAACGGCAAGAGGGGACGCTCCTCTAAGCGGTTTGTATGCAAGCTTTTCAATTATCACACCCATTAATGCACATATAATAATGGATAATATGAACCCGATAAAAGCATTTCCGCCAAGATTAATTGTGGTTAAAATTGCGTATGCTCCGATCATAATAATGTCACCGTGAGCAAAGTTAAGCATTTTGGCAATACCGTAAACCATAGTATAACCGAGTGCTATCAAAGCGTAAACCGCACCGAGGCTCAGACCGTCTAACAGTATACTCATATATGTACTCCTTTTAATTAAATTAAGATAATTTGCATCGAAAAACAATAAGGTTTAGTTATTGCTTGTCGATGTAAACCAAGAGTAGGGGGAAGCGGTTTCCCGCTTCCCTAAAATTTTAAAACAAATTATCAGCCAAGTTCAACGATCTGGGGAACTTTGGTGCATGCACCGGTTGCATCCCAAGTCATTTCACCTGTTGCACCCTTGTATGAGAAGCCATCTGCGGTTATAGCTGCAATGACTTTGTCGGAAAGCTCTTTATGACCGATGTTAACATCATTAATACCGGCAGCTTTCATAGCTTCAAAGATTACATAAACAGCATCATATCCGTCAGCAGCAAACTGATCGGGAGCTTCATTATATTTTGCTTTGTAAGCGTTAACGAAAGATGAAACTTTTGAGTCAGAGCTGTTTACATCAAAAGGAGTGATATATTTGATTTGATTTGTTACAGTACCGTCGATCTGACCTGCAACGCCGTCAAGACCATCGCAGCCGAAAAGAACAGCATTGCTTCCTTTGGCGACACATGCCTTAGCGATAAGACCGGCTTCGGTGTAGTAAATCGGGAGGAAGATTGCGTCGCAATCTTTCAATGCTTCAACCTGAGTAGTGAAGTCTCTGTTATTTTCTTTGTCGAAAGACTGTTCTTTGTAAGAAACTCCGAGTTTTGCCATTTCACCTTTGAAAGCATCATAAATGCCGGTGGAATAATCATTACTTGAATCATAAATGGCACCGATTTTGGTGAAATTTTTAGCAAGATTTTGAGCAGCGAGAACACCTTGGTCCGGATCGCCGAAGCAGACGCGGAAAGCGGTTGGACGATCAGCAATAACATTGGCGGCGGAAGCTGAAGGGGTGATAAAGAACAATCCATCCTGAGCAGCCTTTGAAGCAAAAGCCTCACAAGAACCGGAAGTTACGCTTCCGATAGAGATCTGCATTCCTTTATCAAAAAGCTGATCATAACCGGTGGATGCATCGGCAGCATTTGATTTGTCATCCAACATATCAAAGCTGAATTTAACACCGTTAAGTCCGCCTGCGGCATTAATTTCTTCAATAGCAAGCGAAGCACCGTTTTTAACTGATACACCGTAAGACATGTTGTCACCGGTGAGAGGGCCTGTGGCACCGATAAAATAGGTGTCGGAACCACTTTTACCACAGCTTGCAAAGCAGCAAGCGATCATGGCAATCGTAAGAATGAGACTTACAATTTTGATTGATTTTTTCATTTTCTTTACCTCTCTTTAAAAAATTTATTTATTCAGTGCGTGTTACAATAATATTATTTCGAAGCACTGATAAAATACTAAATAAAATGAACTGACTTTGTACTAACAAAAATCGGTCTCGCATTTGCGAAACCGAACCGTTTTTTTGCTTGTTTTTATTGTTCCTTAATTTTGAAGCAAAATTTACGGTTCGAAAATATTTTAATCAGCGATAGTAAAGTAACAAATACGACTGTGACGACCGATTTGAATACTAAAAAATATGCCAATAAAAACAAAATAGACGCTACGAATGCAGTGTCTATCATCATGATTATTACATTATTGCAAGGTGAAAAATCCGACATTAATTTTTTGTCAGTATGAGAATTGCTATTAAATTGTTTTGGCATTGCTTTAAACATTTCAGCACACTCATTTCCTTTTTTGAATTATATAACCATTTTGATTGTGTGTCAAGCGATTTTTTCAATAAAATACCGATTTAGGGGTCAATCCGATGCCTTTTGTCATAATGAACAAAAAGAAATATAATAAGAATGGAAAATTTGCTTTGATCTATATTAAGAGAAGACTAAGATTAAGATATAGCACATATATACAAACTACCTAAAATGGCGGGATATTTATATTTTTTAATTTGTTTTTGTCCGCACTACATTAGTCTTGCGAACTCGTTTATACTAAAGATCACTCGGAATTACTCATATGATTATAGAATTTTATTAGTAAGCTCTGAAGATTTTGGAGCACAAGCAAAAAGCACGACCGATTTTTCGATCGTGCTTTTGTTTTTTTGGCAAATTTATATAGCTCTGGTAACCTTACCGGAACGCAGGCAACGGGTGCAGGCGTTAATCCGGCACGGAGTACCGTCAACGATTGCCTTAACACGCTGCACATTCGGCTTCCAAGTACGATTGGAGCGTCTGTGTGAATGGGAAACCTTAATTCCGAAGGTTACTCCCTTGCCGCAAATGTCGCATTTAGCCATACTCTGCACCTCCTTAGAATTCTTTTGAACTCAATAGTGAAAACTATCATAACAGACTTTTGCTCAAATTGCAATACCTTTTTCAAAAAAACACGAAAAAACTTGACCAAGATAATATTTTAATTGTGTTTTGATCTCCTTAGCTTAACTATTAGTCCAACTTATTCATAGTAAGGCCGGTTATAAGTTTCGGATAAAAATAAGTTGATTTCTGAGGCATTTTTTCCCCTGCCAGTGCTACGTTCTTAATTTCTTCCACACGGGTGGGATTCAGCAAAAATGCACATTGTGCTTTTTTTGAATTAACCTCGGATATGGCTTCTTCGTCGCTTCTTGTATAAGTAAGATTTATTTGTTTTGCCATATTTTCTTTGTCAATGCCCATAAGCCTTTCAAGAATCAGCGTATGAAGTATACTTACATCAAGCCCCCTGAGTGCTTCGCTTCCATTCTCCATACTCTCGGGAACGGCATCAACTTTTGAAATAAGCACATCAAATCCGTACTCACTGTAAAGCACAAATCCAATCTTCTGAGCTTTATAAGCATCATCCAAAGCTTTTTTTGCGTCCTCTTCGGAAACAGATTTTGTGATTTCAAAATATTCCTGACATTTTAAAAGCAGCTCATCACGGTCAAACCGTTCTAAATCACGCACAATACGGTGAGTAGGCAACACAACAAGTCCATCCTGTTCCATATCGGCAAGGAACATCATTATATTGTCGCACCCGTCGCCCGGTTTTGCTTTTCCGTTTTCACGCAGATAATTACGATAATTAATAGCGGTTTCATAACGATGATGGCCATCAGCTATGTAAAGCTTTTTATCTTCGAAGCTTTTTTGCACTTCGGAAATAAATTCCTTGTCCGTGACAATCCAAAGACGGTGTATAAGCCCCTGATAATCGGTGGTTTCCACAACCGGAGTTTTCTTTTTCTGAGCATCGCAAAGAGATGCTACTTTTCCTCCGTCAATATAAAGCGAATAAATCTGACTGAAATTGCACCCGGTTGCCTTCATAAGATTAAGACGATCTTCCTTAGCCTTTGACAAAGTCTGCTCATGAGGTAAAACAATTCCCTTCGAAAATTCCTCCAGCTGAACTGCAGCGACCAAACCGGAGATTTTCATGCTCTTTCCGTCAACGGCAAATTCTATTTCATAAATATAAAAAGCTTCTTCGTCATCGCATTTTACAATGCCTTTTTCAAGCCAATCGGCAAGTACTTCTTTTGCCGCCTCATAAGGATTTTCACCCTCGCGGGGAAGCTCCAAACGAATAATATTGTGCTGATTTTTTTCAAGAAACGCTTTTCTCTCATCCTCGCTGATAATATCATAAGGAGGACAAATAATTTCTGAAACAGCTCCTGCTTTTTCTGTGAATCTCAGTG
>CABUCT010000054.1 GCA_902490145.1 uncultured Oscillospiraceae bacterium | reverse complement strand
ATTCTCGAGTATTTTAACAAAGCAAAGGCGGAAATCCATCCTTTAAAATCGCGTTCGGATTTGTCGGCTTTGCTTAGATAAAATTCGCTTTATACTTTTGGTATTCAGCCGAGTTTAAAATATTAAAGAAATCAGTCCGCCAATTATTGTACCTGCAAGCGAGCTTATTATGGCGGTTTCCCATTTTTTTAATACAGACAGACGGTGTTTTTCGAGTATTGTTATTCTGGATTTGTTATCGTCAAGCTTTTCATTCATATGCTCCAAAATCTGCCCCATTACAATAGACATTTCTTCAAGCTTTTCAGTACGTCGTTTTTGTTCAGATATATCAAACTTATCTCTTGAACAACGTTCATCTATCACACGCCTGCGTTCAAGACAGACATTTTCATCCACGATTTGACTGCAAAAGCCGTCGCCAGTATTATTCTGATACATAAGAAAACATCACGCTATATGTTTTGTTTTCCGTAACAGAACCTGTATATGAGTAGGTTGAAGTAATATGATTGGTTCGGCATGGAACAGAGATGTTATTGCCGGAGGTTTCAAACATATATGAATACAGTATTTTTGTAGGCTTGAACGGAAGATATAAAACCACTTGATTTGAACTTGATTCAGTGTGGCCGTGATCATATTTTGATGAATAGTACACTGCCCCCATGACTGTTACCAAATTTCCGATTTTGTAAAAAACTATTTTTTGATTAGTTTTGTCGTGCGGCATAAACCCGTTTCCGTAAAGAGTATCAGTATCAAGATCATCGCTGTGAATGATCGTGCCTAAAGGAATATTGTTTGGTACCGACAAATTGAGATTATATTTGTTATTTTCACCTTTGGTCAGATCGAAAGAAAAATTTTTGTCTGTTGAGGGCGTTATTGAGGAAGTAATATCAAAATTCTGCAAAAAGCTGTTAAGTTCGAGGGCTGCAGTTTCAATGGATGAGGTAACATCTGTATCAGGATAGTTGACAGTATCTGCGATGGAACTGCCGACCGAAAGCGAGACTACCTCGGATTTGGCAAGAACAGACACTATGCTGTTGTCTAACCTTATGCCCATGAGCTGCCAGAAAACCGTATCTCCAAGCTCGGTGATATCCCTCGGAATGTTATAAGTCAGGGAATTTCCTACCGGTGAAATAAGTCCTGTGGTAAAGGCACGGCTGCCGTTCTTTGAAGAGAAGATCATTCTGTATGAAGGAACGTCGGGCATTTCATCTTCAAAAACAACGTTGAGTATTCTGGCATTGTGCTCGCCTTTGAATCCCATAGTGCCGTTGGTCTTGACGAAGCCGTTTTTATCGATTATAATATCAATGGTACGCATAAAAGTTCTCCTTTTCTTTTTTTATTACAAACAAAAGGAGCTGCAGTTGCACATTTTCGTACATCCGAAAGGAGAAAAAATGGATATTTTTTTTGAACAGATCATCAGCAAGAAAAAAAGCGTTGCGGACGTTATAAAACTTTTGCTCATATATATCGGCGGGCTTTTGCTTGCGAGCACCGTAACCTTTTTCGTTTTGACCTTTGCACCATCCTTTTTGTTGTTTGGACTTATGATTTGCTGCTTCATTTTTTACGGAATTATAAAACTTTCCGGACTTTTTAACATTGAGTTCGAATACTCGGTAACTAACGGAACGCTGGATGTTGATAAGATCATCAATCGGAACAGCCGCAGCAGACTTATCTCGGTTGAACTCGGAGAAGTGGACGGCTTTGAAAAATACAGCCCTGAAAAGTATGCCGGGCGTGAATTCGATTTGAAAATCAACGCTTCCGGCAGCGGCAGCAGCGAGCTTTATTGTATAACTGTACGGCATCCTTCAAAGGGAAGGGTTTTGGTAATATTCGAGCCTGATGACAGGGTTCTCGGAGCGACCAAAAAGGCGTTGCCTTTCCTTCTCCGCAAGAAAGCAGAAGAATAATATGGCCACAATAATTTCACCTGATGAGTTTAAAAAATATTTTAAACCGCGTGACCCGGATTCGCACAAAGGTACTTTCGGAAGGGCTCTTTGCATTGCGGGAAGCTTTGGCATGGCCGGAGCGGCAATTTTGTCAGCAAGAGCAGCTCTTCGAAGTGGAGCGGGTCTTTGTGAGGTTTTCCTTGATCGGGCAATTTATGAAATAGTTGCGTCTGCCGTGCCGGAAGCCGTTTTTTCTCCTGTTATCGAAGAAGACGGACTTCCGATGCTTTCCAAAAGGCTGAACGTTGCATCTTCGGTGCTTATCGGACCGGGCAGCGGAGCAACTTTAAAAACGAAAGAATACCTTGATTTTTTGATTGAAAACTGCGAAAAGCCGATGGTTATCGATGCTGACGGAATAAATGTGCTGTCAAAGCATATAGATGTTTTAGAGAAGCACAAGGCGGAAATAGTTCTTACACCTCATCCTGCTGAAATGGCACGACTGATGAACACAACGGTAAATAAGGTGCAGGAAAACCGGGAAAAAACGGCATGTGATTTTGCTGTGAAATATCAGGTTTCGGTTGTACTCAAAGGTCATAACACGGTGGTAGCGTTGCCATGTGGAAAATGCTTTGTAAACCCAACGGGGAATGCGGGTATGGCAACCGGTGGAAGTGGAGACGTGCTTGCGGGCATAATAGTATCGCTGGCGGCACAGGGGATACCGGTCGGCGACGCGGCCAAAATGGGCGTTTATATTCACGGGCTTGCCGGAGACATGGCGGCCTCCACCCTTTCTCAGCATTCTCTCATGCCGTCTGACATTGTTGAAGCTCTTCCTTCGGTGTTTCTCAAATTTGAGAAGCAAAGCGGTGTTTGATTTGAAGAAAAATGTTTTATTTTTTAAATACGCAGCGGTGATCTTGATTTTGCCGCTGCTTTTTTTGGGTTGTTCGAAAAAAACAGCCCGTGAAGCTCCGGATATTTCGGGGAGCTATACATATAACGTTAAGCTAAACTATGATAAAAATCATATGGAGGGGAAGATCTCTCATACAAAAGAAGCAGGCTATGTTTTTTCGGTCACCTCCCCTGATGAACTGTCGGGAATGGTTTTTGAATTTAACGGTGAAGAATTTCACATAAATTATTTGGGACTTACTAAAACCTTCGATGTTTTGCCGGAAGGTTCAGTTATGGATCTGCTTTTTTCAATGCTTAACGATGCAGCCAAAGCAGACGCTCTTACTTATTCCAAGAGTGAAAACGGAGTGGAATATTTTAAGGGAATGTATCAGTCAGGAGAATATGAAATTGGATTTAATCAGAGCGACGGGAAAATTTGCAGCTTAAGTCTCGGAAGCAACTTTAAGGCACAGCTTTTCTTTGAAGATCAGTCGAAAGATTAGATTTTTAGGATTGGACAGAGATTAGATATAAAAACCATTTGCAATATTAAATCATGAAGGTAATCTGAAAATTAAATTTTAAGAAATCGGTTTAAAATATTATCTTAAGGATCTTTGAGGATTAAATTTTAAAGAGCGGCCCAGAATTTTAATTCGGAAGTTTTGCGGAAAATCCACAATAATTATGAAGCCTTATTAAAAAAGGTCACAAAATGAGAATTGCTTCGGTTTGTCCTGATGGTGATGCGGAATAAACACCTTGATAAAATCACTGTTTTTATGTGTAAAAACCTTACGGTTCATCTGAGTAGAAGTCGGACTCAATATGGTTTAAAATGCCCTGTTTCCTCTGAAACTGACACTTCAAATCTCGGCATACGGCACCCATGATTTTAAGACTTGTTTGAGCAAAAATATGTTCATTTCAAATTGCTATGCACTGAAAATGCAGCAGATGTGGATGGATTTTGCGTTTGGCACGTCAGTCGGGCTTGCCTACCGACAATGGTGAAAACGTTAAAAACCGACGCAGCTTAAAGTTCCCGACATATTGTATTTTGCTCTACTCAGCCTAAGGTGTTAATGGTGTTGCCGGGGTAAAATCTGTTTCATTACCTACGGTATTTTTCACGCAAAAAATTGTGCAGACAGAGCACAGAGTGATAGAGATCATACTGTATAAGGCAAGCAGGCTCGAATGCACAGTGCTGATAACAGATGATTTTTGAGTGATTTTCGGCTTGCCATTGCCCACAAGGTGTTAGGCTTGCGGACTCTCCTCAGCTTAACCAATGCGTCAGAACACGATTTTCGCGGCTTGATTTTCGACTCTGTATTGTTAAAATACTCGTAAATCCGGAAGGATCGACTGCGTTTTGTGCCGCACACAGCTGAAAATCCCGCACCTGAAAACTCTCCGACCTAAAGACAGGGATTGCGGTGCAATTTTGGACGCAGAGTGCGATGCAGGGATGACGCCCTGCAAGAGCGATAAGTTTAAAAGTGGCCGCAGGACACGCCTTTTGGGTGTGTTCGAATGCGTTGGTTAAATATGGGATAATATACCTTAAATTTTGTTTTAAGAAAATAATGTTTTACGGTAAAAATTTTGGTGTTTATGTAATTAAAATTAAAAAAATGAAAAAAACACTTGACAAAAGAAGAACTATGTAGTAATATCACTTTAGCGTGATAAATCAATAAAAACAAAGTGGGGAAATTCAAATGAAAAAGATTATTTCTGTTTTGCTCGCAGTTATAATGATGGTTTCTTGTTTTGCTGCTTGCGGAAAATCTCAGTCCGATTCCGATTATGTTAAGGAAAAGGGTACCTTGGTAATTGGTATCACCGATTTCGCACCAATGGATTATAAAGAAGGCGGAAGTTCCGAGTGGATCGGATTTGATGCCGATATGGCAAAAGCATTTGCCGCAAGTCTCGGAGTGGAAGCTAAGTTTGTTGAGATCGACTGGGATAACAAGGTCTTGGAACTTGACGGAAAGTCAATTGACTGTGTTTGGAACGGTATGACAATTACTGACGAAGTTAAAGCAGCAATGTCTTGCACCAAAGCATATTGCAAGAACGCACAGGTTGTTGTGGTAAGTGCTGATAAGGCTGATTCTTATCAGACTGTTGAAAGCTGCAAATCTCTTAAATTCGCTGTTGAAGCAGGTTCTGCCGGAGAAAAGGTTGCTGCCGAAAATTCATTTAATTCTACTCCTGTAAAGGATCAGGCTTCTGCACTTATGGAAGTAGCAGCCGGAACCAGTGATGCAGCAATCATTGATTTGCTTATGGCCGCCGCAACAGTAGGAGAGGGTACCGGTTATGCCGGGCTTACATATACCGTAGCTCTTAACAGCGAGGAGTATGGAGTTGGTTTCAGAAAGGATTCCGATCTCACCGAAAAGCTTAATTCGTTTTTTGCTGAATCTGCAAGCAACGGTAAGACTGAAGAAATAGCTGTAAAATACGGCGTACAGGCTGCTTTGATTAAATAATAGAATTTAATAATAACTGAGAAACAGAGGGCATTGTTTATAACGCCCTCTGTTTTCGGACTTTAAAATAAAAATTTGAGGATATTATTATGATTTTTTCCACGATAACAGAACAGTTTCCAACTGTTTTTTCAGCTTTAAATGTCGGTTTTTTGCAGACTCTTAAGCTGTTTTTTGTTACTCTTGCGGGAGCAGTACCTTTGGGGCTTATCATTTCCTTCGGATCGATGAGTAATTTCAAGCCTTTGAATGTATTGACCAGAGTAATAGTTTGGATTGTAAGAGGTTCTCCGCTTATGATTCAACTTTTGATAATTTATTATTTTCCCGGTCTTGTAATGAAAAATAATATTTGGGGCGGCGGAGAAAGCGGTCGCTTTATTGCTGCCGCTGTGGCTTTTATACTTAATTACTCTTGCTATTTTTCTGAGATTTATCGCGGAGGGATACAAGGAGTATCAAAGGGCCAGCAAGAAGCGGGAGAGGTTTTGGGAATGTCAAAATCTCAAATCTTTTTCAAGGTCACACTGCTTCAAATGATAAAAAAGATTGTGCCGCCGATGAGTAATGAGATAATTACTTTGGTAAAGGATACCTCCCTTGCCCGAATCATAGCTTTGCAGGAAATTATATGGGCGGGTCAGGCGTTTTTAAAAGGCTCACAGGGAATTTCGGGTCAGATTTGGCCCTTGTTTTTCACGGCCGTTTATTATTTGGCTTTCAGCGGTATTCTTACCGTTTTGCTTGGACGTTTAGAGAAAAAGCTTAGCTATTTTAACGCATAAGGGGGGAGAAAAGATGCCTATTCTTGAAGTAAAGGGCCTAAAAAAGAGTTTTGGAAAGACCGAGGTGCTGAAAGGCATTGATTTTTCTCTTGAACGGGGAGAAGTGCTTTCTATCATCGGATCATCCGGAAGCGGAAAAACCACTTTGCTCAGATGTCTCAACTTTCTTGAAAAACCAGATGCAGGAGAGGTTTACCTTAACGACAGACTTCTCGTTGATTATAATTCAGCTCAAAAATTCAGCGATTCTCAAATCCGTGAGATGCGGTTAAACTTTGGAATGGTGTTTCAGCAGTTTAATCTTTTCCCTCAGTACACTGCATTAAAAAATGTTACTCTGGCACTCGAACTCCTCCGAAAAGAAGAGATGAAAACCCGCGGCAAGGCGGATGTAAGAGAAGAAATTGATAAAATTGCAAGAGATCTTTTGGATAAGGTCGGTCTTTCGGATAAAGTAAATAACTATCCGTGCGAGCTGTCCGGAGGACAGCAGCAGCGTGTAGCTATTGCCAGAGCATTGGCGTTGTCTCCGGAAATTTTATTTTTTGACGAACCGACAAGTGCTCTTGATCCGGAACTCACAGGAGAAATCCTAAAGGTTATAAAAAGCCTTGCACAAAATAACAGAACAATGATTATTGTTACTCATGAAATGAATTTTGCAGCTGAAATATCTGATAAAGTTATCTTTATGGATAACGGGAGTATTTCTGTAAGCGGCACATCTCAAGAAATATTCAAGGATTGTAATAATCAGAGACTTAAAGAATTTCTTAATAAAATATCAGATTAGAAAAACAATGACTTTTCTTCACTATTCAAAATTGAAGATGTGTATAGACGATATAGTATGTACGGGATTCTGTTATATTTAAAATCAAAACCTCAAGGTTATTCTAAAATAAACCGTCTGAAAATACAGACGGTTTATTTATTTTGAGCATAATTTGACGGTCTAAAATTTCAAAATTCGGTGCTTTGGAATGTCTTTTATTTTCAAGAAATTCCCGGCGGCTTATGTAGATTTGAGGTCACACTTTTCATTGACTTTCGACAAGAAATAATATATAATATCATTTTAATATGGGGAGGTTTTTTGATGGTTAAAAAAACTGAAAAAATGCTTTTTCCCCTTATAAAAAAAAGGGATCTTATTGTTGTCGGGGCAATTATTGTCGCAATAATTCTCATGGTCGCTTATGAATTTTTTTTAAAGTCCGGTTATTCAGAAAAAGCAGTCGTGCGTTCGGATGGAAATATAATATGCGAGATTTCACTTTTATCTGATTCTCAAACGAATATTGAATCATTCGGATACAACTTTACATTGACGGTGAAAAACGGCAAAATAGCCGTCACTTATGCAGAATGTCCTGACAAAGTCTGCTTTCACACCGGATACATATCGAAACCGGGACAGACAATAGTGTGTCTTCCGGCAAAGGTTACGATAGAACTTGAAAATAGGGGGAAAGCGAGTTTTGACGCACGAACCTACTGATTTTAAGAAAAAGGCTTCGCCTGCTAAAAAGGTTTCGGTTTTGGGAATAATATCGGCTCTTGCAGTTGCACTCTCTTTCCTTGAAAATCTGATCCCCCCACTGCCGATACTTCCGCCCGGGGCAAAAGCGGGATTTTCCAACATCGCAACGATGACCGCCGCATTATATATGGGTATTCCGGGTGCAATCTGCGTTTCGGTTATAAAATCTTTGTTTGTGCTTATAACACGCGGCGGGACAGCATTTTTGATGAGTTTTTTCGGCGGGATTTTTTCTGCTGTGGTCATGTCTTTAATGATGAACTCAAAAAAATTCGGAATTATAGGAATCGGGATTTGCGGGGCGGTCATTCATAATACAGCTCAGCTTGCAGTGTCAGTTGTGCTCACCGGTACATTTTTGATGATATATTATTATCC
>CABUCT010000053.1 GCA_902490145.1 uncultured Oscillospiraceae bacterium | reverse complement strand
TGAAGTTGTTCTGCCCTCGATATGATTGGGCTCAACGCCGTGTTCCGACAGCTTATATTCAACCTCTTCGGCAAGGGCTCTTACCTGCGTGTTGGAAGATCCCGATGCAACAATCAGGTAATCCCCCAGAACTGTAAGACCTTTGATATCAATAACCTGAATGTCTTTGGCTTTTTTGCTGTCAAGTGCCTTTACGGCAATCTCTATCATTTCTTTTTTATCCATAATTTCTCCTTAGATACAATATAAAATTCCGGATCCGGGAGCCAAAAGCAAATTCCCGCACGTAAGATAAACACATATTCACAAAATTTTTAACACAGGCACAAAAATATTTTCCATGCAAATTTAAATATTTTGTTAAATCCTGAATTCATGTGTTTTTATTTTATATAGCTGTCTATTCCCTGATTATCAT
Source organism: uncultured Oscillospiraceae bacterium (assembly GCA_902490145.1). GTDB lineage: Bacteria > Bacillota > Clostridia > Oscillospirales > Acutalibacteraceae > UMGS1484. The sequence continues at coordinate 7,731 of CABUCT010000053.1, read as the reverse complement.
CATTGGTAAGATAGCTTCCGTAATATCTGCTGTGAAGCTCTTCAATCTTCAAGTCAGACGGAATTTTTGTATATTCCTCATACGGCAGGAATTTTTCGTTTATAAGATCAACGTATTCCTGTTTGTGTATTGAATAATACGAACGTCCCACACCCTGAGGGCTGTACGTTCCCGACTGTCCGGGAACAGCAAAGAAGGAAATGGACTCTGTGCTGAGTTCTTTTGCTGTCTTGGCATAAGAAAGAAGATCGCCGAGCTTCATATCAGTTGAAAAATCATCATAGCATTTTCCTGCTACCGTTGCCATCTGAGAATAGCTCATTCCAAGCATTGCCTTGATAAATGCAGCATAAAAATTTCTTTGAGCTTCCACACGGCCGAGATCTCCCATCGCATAACTGTTACGATGGCGGATAAAAGCTTCTGCCTCTCCTCCGTTAAGATGCTGCTCGCCCTTTTCAATATGATGAAGCACATCCTTACTGTCATATGCGTTCATAGTAACAGGAATATTAACGTCTATTCCGCCTACTGTGTCAACAACATTACGAAATGCTTCGATAGAAACAACTATATAATGGTCAATAGGAAGCCCGAAATATTCGTTTATACGTTTCATCATAACATTGATTCGAGATTCTCCGGACTTTGCACTTTCATAAACCGCATTGACCTTACCGGTTGGGATGTCTGAACCAATATAAGTGTCACGGGGAATTTGAAGAATATTGGCGGTTTTCGATTTTATATCAAAGCAGACTATCATAATAATATCGGTAAGATCGCCGCTTTCATCGGTACCGGTTACCAAAAAATAAGATACATCCTCACTCTTACTCGAAGTGATGCCTTTCATCTGGTCTCCGCCGCTTTCCCCGCCATCGCCGAAATTTTTATATCCCAGCATATAGAAAAGACCGGTGAACAATATACATACCACAAGACAAACCGATAAAATGGTATTGATTGTAATTCGATATTTTTTTGTATATTTTTTCGGAAGCCCTCTTACATCATGAGAGTCGCTGTAAATATCCTTCATATTCCTGTTGTTTTTCATTCCTATCACCTTTTTATTATTTCAAAAACAATTCATTATATGCCGCAACGGTATCCGGATGCACGGCTTTTCTTTTCTTCACAAGATCGATAATAGAAAATGCGAGAGAAAACTCCATTCCCGCTTCAAGCGAAACCGAAACAGCCTTTCGCATTTCATCGACCCCGTTATAATCTCTGTCCTCACCTATATAATCGGCGAGATATATTATTTTTTCAAGAATCGACATACCCGCTCTTGCAGTGGTGTGAAAAGAAATAGCATTTATTATATCTTTGTCAGCTATTTTAAGTATATCCTCACAATATGCTGCTCCGGCCTTTGCATGCCAAAGCTTTTTCGCCGATTTTGAAATATTATCGAATATTATACCATTTCCAGTAATAATTTGCAACTGTATTTCAGGAGAAGTTTCCTTCATTATATCGTGGAGTACTCCCGCGGTATATGCCTTTTCTCGGTCGGCATAGTATTTGTCTGCAAGCTTTACCGCTTCTTTCGCCACATTGAGGGAATGTATAAACCTTTTTTCGCTCATAAGCGGTTTTATTATTTCGATATATTTTTCACCTTCCATGTTCTCACTCCCTGTAAAGACGATTATCTAAAATATATTTTTCCACGCTTTTTTCTAAAAGTCCGACAGTGGATTTTCCGTTTCTTAAAAGATTTCTTATCTCTGAAGATGAAATATCTATTTTCGGCATATCCATCAGTTTTATATTTCCGCCTTTGCTTTTCAAAAATTCAGTTTTTTCTTTAATATCTTTATATTTAAAATCTTCTCTGACCGCCGAATAAATGGTTGTAATCTTAAGTAGTTTTTCATAGTCCTTCCATTTTTCAAAACTCATTATAGCATCTGCTCCCATCAATAATCCGAAATTATCATAAGGATAACGCTTTTTTAGTTCTAAAACAGTGTTTATTGTGAAGCTTGGTAACGGCAATGAAAACTCAACATCCGATATCTCCACTCCATTTAAATTTCCAAATGCAAGCTTACACATATTAAAGCGGTGTTCATTTGAAGCCAATTCCTCTTTTTTCTTAAACGGAGAACATGCCGCCGGAACAACCAAAACCTTTTTTATTTCAGGATTTTTCAAAAGGTATTTAAGCAGTTTTTTATGTCCTAAATGGACCGGATTAAAGCTTCCTCCGAAAATCACAATATTTCCCAATAAAAACACCTTCTTTGTATAATCCAAAAATTTCTTGTTAATAATAAGTTTGCATCAAATACACAGGAGGCCGCTTATGATAAGAGGAGTAAATCGCCAAACTATAGAAATAAGAGAAACTGCCAACCAATATTTTGAACGGGCCATACTTTTTGTCACTCCAAAGGGAGCACTGATTGAAGAGCCAAAGCTTAAAGGGGAAGCGGAAAAATTCTTACAACAACTAAGTCAGCCTCCCAAATCCAATGCTCAGAAAATGGCAAGAAGAAGGGAAATTCGAAAAAACAGGATAATCAGAGACTCCATCCTTGCTGTGTTTTGGACACTTGCAGGAATGGGAGCCACCTTCCTGTTTCAATGGATCTTTTAAACAAGGCTCATCATGGCCGCAAAAACACCTCTTGTTTTGCTGTATCGTAAAGATGCTTCAAACCTTAAATTATCCTTGTTTGTAGTAGGCGATACGTTATAATCCAGCGGAACAAGCTCAATACAAAGCCCGATCTTGTTATATTCGGCACGAAACCAGTTTTCAAATCCGCCGCCGTAAAGTGAAAGGTCGGTTGAAGTAGGACATTTATAAAAATCAAATTTTTTGCATATGGGCGTGACCACTCCATCAGCATATCCGCCTACATTTATATTTACTTCATCCGACCAATATATACAATCCCCCTGCAAATGCATCGAGGTCATCCACTCAAAATCGTTTTCTTTGCAAAGCTTCATAAGTGCCTGCGTTTCAGGTTCGGATCCGGCCGAGCTTCCGATGTATTTTTTCTCATCGGGGGCGTCGGTCTCTGGAATTATATTCTCCCACTGAAACGGAAAATTTCGGTTTAAGTTTACACCATTAGCATTGGCTTTATACATACTTCGTTTGGTTACCGTAACACTTGTTGCGGGATATTCCCCCGAAAGGACGATTTCGGTCCCGTCGGGATTTGTGTTCGGGACTATGTAAAGGGTATATTCATCAAGCAATTTCTTTATGTTATATCCATCCATTCTTCCGTCTTCGGAATAATAGGCGGCGGCATAATCTTCTATGCATCTCATTATAAAGCTGACCGTTATATGCTCGCGTGCGTGAATTCCTCCTACTATCAGAGCTTTTTTTGTCCCCTTGCCGACTGTAACAAGAAAAATTTTTCTTCCCCTTACAGATTTTCCTATACTTCCTCTGGTAATAAGATCAGGATAAGCTTTACAAAGAGTGTTAATCTGTGAATCTATAGTTTTATATGTAGCAGCCTTTGTATAATCAATAAGCTTTATTATATTGTTTTCCTGAGGCACCGGTACAGGTTTTTTCTCCTCAGCTTTGCTGGCTTTTGAGGTTACAGAGGATTTTGACTCACTTTTAGGCACACTGCTTTCGGTCAAATTGCTTTCGGAGACACTGCTCTCCTCTTGCGATTCAGGTTCTGAAGAAATTTCTTCAACACTTTCCTGTTCAAACGGATGTTCCTCGTAATATTGCTCCACAGCATTTGCCTGTTCTTTTTCAGATATGTTTTGAGTGACAAATTCTGACAGAATCACTGTTGAAATTATAAGCAATCCTATCAAAATGTATCTATAAGTTCTAATCTTGTTCTTCATACTTTATCCCTCAAATTAAAACGCAGTTTTTTGCCACTGATTTATTAAACTATACATTAAAATACTATCACAAATATATTCTAAATGCAACACAAAAACAACCGCAACTTTAAGCATCAGGAATACATCTCCTTAGTGATTTTAACAGTCGAATTTTGGATCTGCTGTTTTTAAAAGCCTTGATAATACCAAAGTATTATCAAGGCTTTTTATAGTTCGAACAAAAATCTGACCTGTCAAAACTATTTCATATCTGACAAAAGATGATTTTCGAGTGATTTTAGGTTATGAGGCAAAGGAATGCTGACGTATTTCGGGGAAAAATCCGGAAAGCCGCAAACAGCAACACTGTCAGGCACCATGTGTTTAAAGTCCCCTCAGCTTAATCATAACCAATGCGTACGAACACGATTTTTGCGGCGGGATTTTCAGCTCTGCAATCAGCAAATCTTTAAATATACGGTAAGTTTTGGAATCATCTACATATGCAAGGGTAAATCTACTGCTGGGTTTTCACTTTTGCTTAACTGTTTTAATCAGTCAAAAAAGCTATTATATCCTAAGAGTATCGTCTAAATAAAACGGTGAAATCAGCAGAACAACTGAAGCGAAGCTGAGATTTGTTTCAAAGATTCGTCAGACGACTTTCTACTTTGAAATTTTTTCTGAATTATGTTTGATAAAATTCAAAAGATCTTCAAAATCTCCCTTTGGATAGCCGGATATATCTTGTCGGTTTTTGTTGATCAGACAATCCGTAAGCAGAAATACTTTCATTCCGATTGACTGTGCCACCATATCCTCTGTTACATCATTTCCGACCATAAGGCACTCTTCGGGCAAGACTCCCAAGCGTTTACAGATATTTCTGTAATAATCCGGATTCGGTTTGCAGTAGCTTGTGTTTTCATAAGTGGTATAAAGCTCGAAATCTGACGGGTCAAATCCTGCCCACACAATTCTGCTTTCTGTTGCAATTGCTGGGAAAATAGGATTTGTGGCAAGGGCTGTTCTGAAGCCGGCTTTTTTTATTTCGGAAACAGTTTTTACCGCATTTTCATTATATCCGCAGTATGCTTTTGCTCGTTGAAAGTCTTCTTTGTAAAATTCGTCAAATAACAATTTGTCGGATAATACTTTTTGACCGAAAGCTTGAAAGAATTTTTCCCAAAAACATTCTTCATTGCTTTGTTCGCCGGTATTTACTACCATTGCCGCAGTTCCTTTCCAAACGGCATTTATAAGCTTTTCAGGTTCATATCCATAAGGAGACATTTTTTCGACAAGCAAGCTAAAGTAGCCTTTTGTGAATTCATCCTGATCCATAGGAAGAAGAGTACCGTCTAGATCAAATAATATCATTTTTGTGTTCATAAATTTCATCCTTTCGTTTTCTTCGCAAAATGCAATTTGTGTTGTTGACTTTATAAGTTCATTTTATACAATAATTTCTAACAGAAACTTTATCTCTATAAGACACTAAAATTTCTTTCACAGGATACTATCTTTTTTCAGAAATATCAAGTGTCTTAAATCTATTTGAAGCTTTTGATAGGTCATAGTATCATTCTTTTTAAAAGGAAACTTTTTATGGGACAAGGCACAAAAACCACAGAATTTCTTAAAGAATGCATAGATGACTTATTACTCAAGCTTATGCGTGAAAATGAGTCTGATAAAATAACCATTAAAGAGATTGCCGATACCGCCGGCGTTGGGCATTCAATATGATTTCGTAATTTTTCATCTAAAAACGAGGCTCTGACCTTTAAGCTGGTCAGTCTTTGAAATTGATATGCAGACGAGCATAATCTTGAAGAAAGATCCGGTATAACGCCGGCAATGCAAAAGACTTTTTTGATTCACCTACGGAATACGAAATATACTTTCGGAAATTTATGATGCTGATATACAATCAGCTATATATGACGCTTTCTATGAGATAATGACGCCGCACAACAAAGCTAGTACAGAAGAATGCTATGAAAGCAGATTTTGTTCCTATGATCTTTTTGGGTTGCTTGACGAATGGATCAAACGGGAGTTTTTCGAAACTCCCGAAGATAGGAAAAGCTGTTTTTAAAAATAATAGGCATATAAGTATAAAATGCATACCTTTCGACATGTATTTTTGCCCCGACAAGGCATAAAAAGCTCAGCTGCCGTATGCCGAGATTTTTAACTCAGTTTCAGCGGAAATAGGGCATTTTAAACCATATTGGGTTCGACTCGCCTCATCTTAAGCAAAGCCGACAAATCCAAACGCGATTTTAAAGGATGGATTTCCGCCTTTGCTTTGTTAAAATACTCGAGAATGCGAAAGGATCCCTGCGTTTTATGCCGCTTAAAGTTTTGACCGTTGCCGGGCGGCAGTCGGACTGCCGCACACAGATAAAAATTCACCTCTTTAATATTCTTCGACCTAAAACGAGAGGAATTTTGAACAATTTTGCGTGCACAGGAAGCCGCAAGGCTAACGCCTGCGGGTGACGACAAGCTGAAAATCGCTAAAATTAAGCCGTTTTAGGCGGGTGCGGATTTGTCGACGTTGCTTAAAAAGTGAACACACATTTTTTCACCCCTCTTAAACCGCCCGAAAATCTATTGTCAAGTTGATTAATATAGTCAACAATAAAATCTGCACCGCATAATTTTGTGACTCTGCTTAAAACTTATCATTGGCACGGTCTTAATTCAAAATAAAAGCCCGCCGATTTATGCGGTGGGCTTTTTATTTTATTCGGAACGCAAGGCGATAACAGGATCTTTTTTTGCAGCTTTTTTAGCGGGAATTAAACCTCCGATTAAGGTTAAAAGCATACTCAGTATTACAAGTATTACAGCTCCTGCAACTGGAAGATGTGCGTTTACTTCATTTGAATCTGCAAGTGCGTGTATTATAGCATTTATCGGAATAGTCAGAACCAAAGACACTCCGATTCCTATAAGACCTGAAAGGAGTCCGATTATGAAAGTTTCAGCGTTGAATACCTGAGATATATTATGCTTTGAAGCACCTATTGCACGAAGTACTCCGATTTCTTTGGTTCGTTCAAGAACCGAAATATAGGTTATTATGCCTATCATGATCGATGAGACCACGAGTGATACCGCGACAAACGCAATGAGTACATATGAAATAATATTTATTATTGTGGTGACCGATGACATAAGCAATCCTACATAGTCGGTATAAGTTATTTGATTTTCATCCGCAACCGAAGTATTGTAATTTTGAATACAGTTGGAAATATTGTCTTTATTTTCAAAACTGTCGGAGTAAATGCTAATGGACGATGGTGCATCCAAACTGATCGCACCGAAATCGGTCATATTGTCATCAAAATTTCCGCTTGAAATATAATTCTCATAAATATTAAGGAAAAATTCGTCGTCAGCTTGTTGTGTATATGCATCAAGCGAAGCCGCAAGCTGTTCTTCGGTCATGCCGGACATTTGCGAAGCGGCTTGAGGATTTGCAGCCGAAAGAGTGTTGATCATATCAGTGCACATATTTGCCTTTTCGGTGACTCCAAGGTTTTTAAGATAAGTTTTGGTGTCGGAAATTTTAACAGAATCATCTTCCGGAGAAAAAGTCATACCGTTCAGCACATTGATGTTCTTGCTGTCTTTTTGAGCTTTGACAATTGCACTGTTGTCGGCATGATCGATAAGATAATTGGTGAGAGCACGGGTATATCCGACAGCTTCACCGGTATAAAGAGCTGCTCCATCGTCGGTCGGACGAATGATTCCCACAACCGACAGCTTCACTGCATCTTCAATTAAGTTGCTTATTGAATCGGAACTTTCACGGATCTTTGTGAAAGTTCCGTTTTCATTTTGTTTATATTGATCGCATGAAGGAACAAGATAGAATTC
>CABUCT010000052.1 GCA_902490145.1 uncultured Oscillospiraceae bacterium | reverse complement strand
TTTAGTTATAGAGAAATAAAGAATTAAATTAATAAGGGATTAAAATAAAGTTCTCATCTATATTTATAAACAGCTGTCAGATCCAAAATGTTTGGGGTTGGCGGCTGTTTATTTTATGAAAATATAATACATTTTGTATTTTATAATTGACAAGTAATACTATATCTGCTATAATCAAAATCAATAAAGCACAACATATTGTTTTAAATAAATGGAAATTTTGCGGAGGAAATGATATGAAGATTATTAAGAGAAACGGTTCAGAAGCAATATTTGATATTACTAAAATTATAAATGCAATCAGCAAAGCTAATGAAACTGTTGAAGAAAAAGACCGTATGACACCTGTACAAATACAGAGAATTGCTCAAAGTGTGGTGCTTTCTTGTGAACAACTCGGAAGATCTCCCGTTGTGGAAGAAGTTCAGGATATGGTAGAGCATCAGATTATGGCACACGGTGCTTTTGAAGTTGCCAAATCATATATTACCTATCGTTATACCAGAACCCTTGTTCGTCAGTCAAACACAACTGACGATAAGATTCTCAGCCTTATTGAATGCAATAACGAAGAGGCGAAACAGGAAAATTCGAACAAAAATCCTGTAATAAATTCGACACAAAGAGATTATATGGCAGGTGAAGTATCAAGAGACATTACCAACCGTATTTTACTTCCACAGGATATTGTTGATGCACATAATGAAGGTATAATTCATTTTCATGATTCGGATTATTTTGCTCAGCATATGCACAATTGCGATTTGGTCAATTTAGAGGATATGCTAGAGAACGGAACAGTTATAACCGGAACGATGATCGAGCGTCCGCATAGCTTTTCCACCGCTTGCAACATCGCAACCCAAATAATTGCTCAGGTTGCGTCAAATCAATACGGAGGACAGTCTATATCCCTCACTCACCTTGCACCTTTTGTTCAGGTCAGCCGTGATAAGATAAGAAAAGATGTCATGGCCGAAAATGAGCTTATCGGAAGAACCCTGACAGATGAACAATTTTCCGATCTTGTTGAACGCCGACTTCGCGAGGAAGTCCGCAAGGGTGTTCAAACCATTCAGTATCAGGTTGTGACCCTTCTCACTACAAACGGACAGGCACCTTTTGTCACTGTGTTTATGTATTTGGGCGAAGCCAAAAATGATCAGGAGAAAAAAGATCTTGCAATGATCATTGAGGAAACCCTTGAACAGCGTTATCTCGGCGTTAAAAATGAAAAAGGGGTTCGAGTAACTCCTGCTTTTCCAAAACTTATTTATGTTTTGGAAGAGGACAATGTTCACGAAGATTCCCCTTATTATTATCTTACAAAGCTTGCTGCAAAATGTACTGCAAAGCGTATGGTTCCCGACTATATTTCCGAAAAGAAAATGTTGGAGCTTAAGATCGACAAAAACGGAGAAGGCCATTGCTATACGTGTATGGGATGCCGAAGCTTCTTAACTCCGTATGTTGATGAAAACGGAAAGCCGAAATATTACGGGCGTTTTAACCAAGGTGTTGTAACCATAAATCTCCCTGATGTTGCTCTTTCTTCGGGCGGAAATATCGACAAGTTTTGGAAGATATTTGACGAGCGTCTTGATTTGTGCTATCGTGCCCTTTTATGTCGTCATGAAAGACTGAAAGGAACGCTTTCGGATGCAGCCCCGATTCTTTGGCAATACGGTGCACTTGCAAGGCTTAATAAAGGAGAAAAGATCGATAAGCTTCTTTACGGCGGATATTCAACGATCTCTCTTGGATACGCAGGACTTTATGAGTGTGTAAAATATATGACCGGAAAATCACATACCGATCCGTCTGCCACGCCGTTTGCTCTTGAGGTTATGCAGCATATGAATGATGCCTGCAAAAAGTGGAAAGAAAAACACAACATTGACTTCAGTCTTTATGGAACTCCACTTGAATCCACAACCTATAAATTTGCAAAATCACTTCAGCGTAGATTCGGTATTATCGAAGGAGTTACCGACAAGGGCTATATTACAAACAGCTATCATATACATGTTTCCGAAGATATTGACGCTTTCTCAAAACTGGAATTTGAAGCAAAGTTCCAGGCACTCTCTCCAGGTGGAGCTATCAGCTATGTAGAAGTTCCGAACATGCAGGACAATATTGAAGCAGTTTTGCAGGTCATGAAATTTATTTACGATCATATTATGTATGCTGAGCTTAATACAAAGAGCGATTATTGCCAGGTCTGCGGATGGGACGGAGAAATTGAAATCAAAGAACAAAACGGAAAACTTGTTTGGACTTGTCCGAAATGCGGAAACCAGGATCAGGATAAGATGAATGTTGCAAGACGTACCTGCGGATATATAGGAACGCAGTATTGGAATCAGGGACGTACACAGGAAATTAAAGATCGTGTTCTTCATCTGTAATAAAATATAAAAAACAGGGGTGAAGGTTCTCTGCGTAAAGGAATAATGCTTTTAATGCAGTTTTTGCGTAGAGGTCCGGAAATCACCCCTGTTTGGTTTAGCTAAGGATTTAAGGGGAAATGATATGTACTACGGAGCAATTAAAAACTGTGATATATCAAATGGGATCGGAGTAAGGGTAAGCCTGTTCGTTTCCGGATGCACAAATCATTGTGAAAATTGTTTTCAGCCGGAAACATGGGATTTTAACTACGGTCGTCCTTTCACATCAGAAACCGAAGAAAAAATAATAAAAATGCTTGAACCGGTATATATAAACGGGTTATCATTGCTTGGAGGAGAACCTTTTGAACCAAAGAATCAGGTCACACTTCTTCCTTTTGTGAAACGTGTGAAAAAGCTTTATCCCGAAAAGACGATTTGGTCGTATTCCGGATTTACCTTGGAAGAAATCAAAAATCCGTCGGCATATCCTTATTGTGAGGCAACGGACGAGCTTTTGTCTTTAATAGATGTTCTTGTGGACGGAAGATATGTAGAGGCAAAAAAAGATATTTCTTTAAGATTCAGAGGATCTTCGAATCAAAGGGTAATTGACCTTCCAAAAACGTTAAGAAATAAAAATATTGTCCTCTGGGACGAATAAACACGGAGAAACAAATGATAGATTATAAAAGTTTAAAAAGCGGAACCGATATCCGTGGAACAGCTGTTAAAACAAATGAAAAAGAAATTGCTTTGACCGATGAAGCAGTTTTAAATATTGCTGCATCATTTTCACAGTGGCTTAGCAAAAAAACAGGAAAAAACACCGAAAACCTTACGGTTGCAATCGGTCGTGACTGTCGGATTTCGGGTGAAAGGATCCGAAATGCCGCCGCAAAAGGATTAACCGGGAGTGGAGTAAATGTAATTGATTGCGGACTTTCTTCAACTCCGTCAATGTTTATGATAACTCTTGATCACGATGTGGACGGAACGATCCAGATTACTGCGTCTCATCATCCTTATCAGCTTAACGGGCTTAAATTTTTCACAAAGGACGGCGGACTTCAAGGAAACGATATTTCGGAAATTCTTAAAATATGTGAGAGCAGCGATCCTGATTTAACCAAACACGGAAGTGTTACAAACCTTGATTATATGGATGAATATTGTAACTCGCTTCGAAAGATGATTGTCAGGGGTGTTGGTGCAAATGATGAAAAAACTGCTCTTGAAGGATTTCATATTGTGGTTGACGCGGGTAATGGAGTGGGTGGATTTTATGCCGAAAAGGTTTTAAAACCGCTGGGAGCTGATGTAACCGGTTCGGTGTTCTTAGATCCGGACGGAATGTTTCCGAATCATATTCCGAATCCTGAAAATCCTGATGCAATGGAGTCTATAAAAAAAGCTGTACTTAACAGCGGGGCTGATCTTGGATTGATTTTTGATACTGATGTTGATCGTGCCGGATGTGTAGATAACAAAGGAAATGAAATAAATCGTAATCGTTTAATAGCATTAGCTTCTGTTATGGCACTCGAAAAATATCCGGGTGGAACAATAGTTACAGATTCGGTTACGAGTACGGGACTTAAAAAATTTATTGAGCAAATAGGCGGAAAACACTATCGCTATAAGCGTGGTTATCGAAATGTAATAAACAAAGCTATCGAGCTTACCGAAGCGGGAAACGTTGCACCTTTGGCAATTGAAACCAGCGGTCACGCTGCTTTCAAGGATAATTACTTTTTGGATGACGGAGCATATCTGATGACTCGCACAGTAATACTTCTCGCATCACTTAAAAAGCAGGGGAAGAGTATCGAAAATCTTATCGGAAGTTTGGAAGAACCGTATGAAACTTGTGAACTTCGTATGGAGATAAATGAAAAGGATTTCAGAACTTATGGTGAAAAAGTTCTTGAAGAACTGGATCATTATGCCAAGGTGAAACAGGGTTGGTCAATTGCAGATGATAACCGTGAGGGAATAAGAGTGTTTTGTGATTCTTCCTGCGGGAACGGATGGTTTTTACTTCGTTTGTCGGTTCATGATCCGGTTATGCCATTGAATGTTGAAAGCAATGAACAGGGTGGATGTCTTAAAATGGTCAAACAGGTTAAAGAGTTTTTGGATAATTATCCTGAACTTAACTTTGAACAGATAGACAGCTATTTAATGTAATAAATATAGTTAAAAATGATTATACTAATCATCTGATTTCATAAAATCAATAAAAAGCTGAAATAAAGAACCCTTATATGCGTATTTCGATTTTATTCTTGAATTTTTCTATATAAAATGTAAGATTTTAAGTTTAAATGGCGTTCAATCAATTGACATACTGGAATTTTTGTGTTAATATTTTATAGGTTAATAAGATTTATTGGATAATATGACGACTGGAGGATGTTATGGGGCGAATTATTTGTGTCGGCTCCGGCAAAGGCGGCGTGGGTAAAACCACTTTTTCGGTGAATATCGGGAAAGCCCTTTGCAACATTTCAAAATCCGTTGTTATTATTGATACCGACTGCGGGCTGCGTTCGGTTGATCTTATGTTCAGTAATGGTGATCAATCTGTATTTGATTTGGGCGATGTTGCAAGTGAAAAATGCGATATTTTTGATGCAGTTGTGGTGGAAAATTCATCTTTCGGATTTATTTCCGCACCTGATCACCCTCTTGATCAGGATTGTTTAACTAATGTGTGCAGTAAGGCTTTAAACAAGCTTTCGGAAAAATACGATTTTGTTATTATTGACCGGCCTTCTGGACTTGATTTTTCGTTTGAAACTGAACTTCAAAAGTTTGAAAGTATTATTGTAACCGCACCCGATCCTATGTCACAGCGTTCTGCTTCGGTATATTGTGAGAATCTTAAGAATCTGATTCCGGAATGCAGGATCTCATTTGTGCTTAACAAAATTGATCCTGTGATGATAAAAAACAAACAAGTAGCAAATCTTGATGATATGTCCGATTCGATCGGTGCAATGATATTGGGACTTATACCTGAGGACGATCGGATTTTTAAATGTCTTACGAATGGAACTTTGCCGAATGAGGGAATGGCAAAATCTGCTTTTGACCGTATTGCAAAACGTATAATCGGAGAGAATATTCCTCTTCCGAATCTTAAGAAGTTATTAAAATTATCATAAAACACAATGCACGGAAAGGATGAAAGATATGCATATTGCACTTATCGCACACGACTCAAAGAAAGAATTGATGGTACAATTCTGTATAGCATATTGCGGAATACTCAATCGTCATGATCTGTGTGCTACCGCCACAACGGGAAAGCTTATTTCCGAAGCCACAGGGCTGAAAATACAAAAGTATTTAAGCGGTGCACAGGGCGGGGATCAGCAGATAGCAGCTCGTATCGGATGTGACGAAATCGACCTTTTGCTTTTCTTTCGCAATCCTATAACCAAGGGAGCAAATGAGCCTAATGATGCAAATCTTCTTCGTCTTTGCGATGTTCATAATATACCTGTTGCAACTAATATTGCTACCGCAGAGGTTCTCATTCACGGACTTGAGCGAGGGGATATGGATTGGCGGAACATTGTAAATCCAATCAAAAAATAAAATCCGGAATTTAAATTAAAGAACTGATTTCGTTTTTTGCGAAATCAGTTTTTTAGATAAAAAACATACAGATAATATTTCAAGGAAGAGAATAATGACGTTTGTTAAAAATAGTGAGACAGAGATTGAAATAACCGGAATGACTTCTGAGGGAAACGGTGTCGGACGTGTAGATAACATGACGGTATTTGTTCCCGAAACAGCGGTTGGAGATGTCGTTAAGGTAAGAATAATAAAGGTTTGTAAAAACTATCTTTATGGAAAAGTTATTGATATAATAAAAGAATCCGAAAGTCGGATTGTACCCGATTGCGATGTGTTCAGACGATGCGGAGGATGCTCATACAGACATATTTCATATGAAAACGAATGCGAAATAAAATATCTGCGTGTGGCAGATTGTTTGAAACATATTGCAAAAACTGATTTAATTCCCGAAAATATAATTCCATGTGAAAATATATACAGATACCGCAATAAAGCTCAGCTTCCGGTTGGACTGGATGAAAACGGGAATGTAAGGATTGGATTTTATGCACCAAGAAGCCATCGTATAACCGATTGCAGGGATTGCAAACTTCAACCGATTGAATTTGGGAAAATAGCAGAAATAATAGTTGAATATATTGAGAAATACAAAGTTTCAGTATATAACGAAATGACAGGCAAAGGAATCATACGTCATCTTTATATTCGAAAAGGATTTGAAAGCGGAGAAATAATGGTCTGCTTGGTTATTAACGGAGAATCGTTACCCGAAAGGTCGGCACTTGTAAATATGCTCACCGAAAGAATTCCGAATATAAAGTCCATATTGGTTAATGTAAACATCAAAAAAAGCAATGTAATCATGGGTGAAAAATGTCATGTTCTTTTTGGTAAAGAGGTAATAACCGACGTGTTATGCGGAGTGAAATTTATGCTGTCTCCGCTGTCTTTTTATCAGGTGAATCATGCACAGGCAACCCGTCTTTTTGAAAAAGCAATGGAATTTGCTGATCCGAGTCCCGATGATATTTTACTTGATTTGTGTTGTGGAACGGGTGCAATAGGGCTTATAATCGCAAAGAACAGACATCTTAAAAAGCTTATAGGAGTTGAAATAGTTCCCCAGGCGGTTGAAGATGCTATTAAGAACGCAGAAAATAATAATATTAATAATGCTGAATTTATTTGCGATGATGCATCGGGTGCTGCAAAAACCTTGTCAAATAGAGGGGAACACCCTGATATCGTGGTTATCGACCCTCCGAGAAAGGGCTGTGACAAGTCTTTGATAGATATTATAGCACAGAAACTGACCCCTTCAAAAATAGTTTATGTTTCCTGCGATCCGTCAACATTGGCAAGAGATGTAGTTCTATTTGAAAAACAAGGATATAAATTGAAAAAAGCTGTGCCTGTTGATATGTTTCCTCGCACACCTCATGTCGAGACGGTATGCTTGTTGTCGAAGCTTAATGCCAAGCAACATATTGAGATTAATCTTAGTATGGACTAGCTGGATTTGACTGATCAAGGAAGAAGGCTATTTATCAGGGAATCAAGGATTATGTTTTGGAACATAGCGGCTTGAAGGTTAGCAATCTGTATATTGCTCAAGTGAAGCAGAAATACGGTATCATTGAGCGGGAAAATTAAAACAAGCTTAAGTCTGAGGATGATAAGCAGCCACAATGTCCTCCAGAAAAGGGAAAGGCAATAAAGGATAAGTTGAAGTATTTTGTAATAATAAATATGAATCGCTTGAAACAATTTGCATAAACCTATTGACACCCACGAGATTCAGTGATATAATTCATATTAATTTAATATTCCAAACCGTTGAAGCGGAGATAACGGCAATGATGCCTTTACAGAGAACCTGCGATGCTGAGAATCAGGCAAGAAACAAGTTGTCAAATGGACCGCTGAGGGTGCAGTCAAATGTGATCGTCACAAAGTATTCTGCGACGTTGCAGGCAGACGTCATTTGCCGGGGATATATTGGTATCCTGCTAAGTGCACGGGTCAGACCGTGAATTCAAGGTGGCACCGCGGATAGTGTCGTACTTTCAATATGAGTACGTTATTCGTCCTTGACAGATAGTATCATTCTGTCAAGGACATTTTTGTTTTTACTCCTTTGGCAGAAAAGTCAAAGGAGTATTTTTATTTGTCAACAGAAACCTCCGGCATAGCCGGAGGAGTTATCCCGTAAAAA
>CABUCT010000051.1 GCA_902490145.1 uncultured Oscillospiraceae bacterium | reverse complement strand
CATAGAACTTCGATCGGCTGCTATGAACGCACGCTTGCCCTTATACTCGAAAAATATGCGGGAGCACTTCCAATGTGGCTCTCTCCGGAACAGGTAAGAGTTCTTCCGATAAGTGAAAGATTACTTGATAAAGCTGATGAAATAACTTCCGCTCTTAAGAGTGCAGGAATTCGTGCGAAATGTGATTCAAGAAGTGAAAAGATAGGATATAAGATCCGTGAAGCACAGCTTGAAAAAGTTAACTATATGTTGATAATCGGTGATAAGGAGGCCGAAAGCGGAACAGTTTCGGTTCGCTCTCGTGCCGAAGGAGATATCGGTGCGATTTCACTTGAAGAGTTCATTTTAAAGGCAAAGACCGAAATCGATACAAAGGAAATAAAGTAATGTCACTTTTTCGTCCTACATTATATAAAGATAAGCTCTCCGACCTTGATGTCGGAGAGCTTAAGCTGCTTTTTGTAAAGGGTCTGCTTTTGGATGTTGATAATACTCTTGCCCGACATTTTGATAAAGAACCGTTTGATGAAATTCCGGAATATCTTAAGCGGCTAAAGGCATCCGGAATTAAGCTTATAATAGTATCAAATGCCCGCGAGTCAAGGGTTGCTCCGTTTGCCAAAAGCCTTGACCTACCTTTTGAGTTTCTTTGCAAAAAACCTCTTTTGTTTGGAGTAAAGCGGGCAATGAAAACTCTCGGTCTTCAAAAAAATGAAATAATGCTTTGCGGCGATCAGCTTTTTACAGATATTCTTTGCGGAAATCTTTACGGAATAAAAACCTTGCTTGTAAGTCCTCGTCATAAAGAGAAGAGTTTTATATTCAAAATAAAAAGAGTTTTAGAAAAGCCGTTTTTAAAAAAATATCAAAAAATGAAGGAGTCAAAATGATGATATATAAAAGAGCACTTTTCGGACCGGCCGGAAATGCCGCAAGCTTTTCCGAAATGGGATATAAATCAAGTCTTGACGTACCTGAATATCTTGAAAAAATGGAGCTTGACTGGTTTGAATATCAGTGTGGCAGAGGTGTAAATATCGGGCTTGAAAAAGCTAAGCTCTTGGGTGAAAAAATGTCTGAAAAGAATAAAGGCATTTCTTTACATGCACCGTATTATATATCACTTGCATCCAAAGAACCTGAAAAACGTGAAAATTCAATAAAATATATAATACAATCAGCAGAAGCAGTAAATGCTATGGGAGGAAACCGAATTGTTGTTCATTCGGGTGGACTTGGAGGACTTTCAAGAGAAGCTGCTTGTGAGCTTGCCTGTAAAACTCTCAAAAAGGCTCAAAATGTTCTTGATGAATATGGACTTTCAAATATCCACATATGTCCTGAAACAATGGGAAAAATAAATCAGCTTGGCAATCTTGATGAGATACTCGAAATGTGTCTTGTGGACGAAAGATTTATACCGTGTATTGATTTTGGCCACCTTAATGCACGAACTCACGGAGGGCTTAAAACTATTGAAGATTTTAAGAATGTATTTGACAAGATTGAAGATAAATTGGGTCTTGACCGTTTAAAGGTTTATCATTCACATTTTTCAAAAATTGAATATTCAGATGGCGGAGAAAAACGACATTTAACTTTTGCGGATGAGAAATATGGTCCTGATTTTGATTTTGTGGCGGAACTCACATGCCGTAAAGGCTGCACTCCTGTTATAGTATGTGAGTCGGCAGGAACACAAGCTGAGGATGCAAAAACAATGAAAGATATGTATTTGGAGTTGGTGTGAAAATGACAAAATGTGAAAAGTTAGCACAGTGTCTGCCTGATTCAGTCGATTGTGTAATAATACAGACTGCTGCAAACCGGAGATATTTCACTGATTTCAGTTCCAGTGATGGAATTCTTATTATTTCTCGTGAATATGCTGTTTTCGGAATAGATGGAAGATATATTGAGGCTGCCCGGAACAGAATTCAGGATGCGAATGTTGTTTTGGTTCAAAGCTATAATTCTTTCGTTAAAGAAATCCTTTCAAATCTCGGAGCAAAAACTGCGGCTGTCGAAGGAGAAAGCACCCTATTTGAATTGGGTGTGCTTAAAAATATTTGCCCTGATATAGATTTTTTTTCTAATAAAGATGTTAACAGTGCAATAAGAAAACTTCGGATGGTCAAATCGGGCGATGAAATTCGAAAAATAGCCGAAGCTCAACGTCTTACAGACATTGCTTTTACACATATAATCAATTATATTCGTGCAGGGGTGACTGAACGGGATATAGCTCTTGAACTTGAATTTTTCATGAAAAAGCAGGGGGCGGAAAAAGAGTCGTTTGATACTATTGCTGTTTCAGGAAAACGCACCTCAATGCCGCACGGAGTACCGACCGAAAAAGAGGTTGAAAAAGGCGACTTTATCACAATGGATTTTGGAGCTGTTGTGGACGGATATCACAGTGATATGACACGTACAGTCGCGGTTGGCAGTGTCGACGATGAGATGAAAAAAGTATATAATCTTGTGTTAGAATCACAAGTTGAAGGTTTAAATTCTCTCCAACCGGGTGTTGAATGCAAGTCAGTAGACAAGATTTGCCGTGATATCATAAATAAAGCCGGATACGGAGAATATTTTACTCATTCCACAGGTCACGGAGTTGGACTTGATATTCATGAATATCCAAATCTGTCAATGATGAGCATGGCGACACTTGAAAAGGGAAATGTGGTAACTGTGGAACCCGGTATTTATATTCCTGAAAAGTTCGGAGTAAGAATAGAGGATTTTGTTGTAATAACTTCGTACGGGTATCATAATTTCACCGAGTCTCCAAAAGAACTTATGATTTTATAGTTGTATTTTATGTGATACGCACTTTTTTGCCCGCATAAACTTTAAAGTGATTATTGTTTGTTTTAAGTTTTTAGCGGGTGATAAAAATGATAAAATTTGCATGTGTCAAAAAAGGAAAGCTTTTTTTGACAACAGTATTTTGTTTCACTCTTGCAGTACTTTTACTTGCTTTTGGAAGTACTGCTGTATCGGGAGTAAAAACGGGACTTTTAATGTGTTCAAATATTTTAATCCCCTCGCTGTTCCCTTTTATGGTGCTATGTTGTTTTTTTTGCGAAACAAAATCCGCATTTTGGTTGTCTGACAAATTAAAATTTCTTTTCCCTTTCGGCAGGTACAGAAATTATTGTGATGTATATTTGATTTCTTTAATCGGAGGATATCCTGCTGCTGCCTGTGCAGTAAAGATTTTATATAAAAATCGTGAAATCAGTCGTGAAAGTGCAAATAGACTTCTTCTTTTTGCAGTAAATCCTTCACCTGCTTTTGCAATTACCGCAGTGGGGAAGGGCCTTTTAAACAGTTCAAAACAGGGAGCGATTATTTATATATCCTGTATTTTATCCTCATTTATAATGGGCATATTTATATGTAATTCTGATCGCCCCTCAAATTCATTCATTTGCAAAAGAGAAGAAACAAAACCAAAAGCATTAAGCCAAAGTTTTGTTGTTGCAACCTCAGAAGCTTGCGAATCAATGATGTGTATTTGTTCTACTGTTGTTTTATTTTCCGGACTTTTGGAACTTGTGAAATTCATTTGTCCTTCGAATAAAGCGGATGTACTGTTAAACTGTATTACAGAAGTCACATCAGCCTGCCTGTCATCTTCAAAAATTCTTCCTGTATATGTGCTCGCTGCGGTAGTGGCGTTCGGAGGATTTTGTACAGGAATACAGATACTTGCTGTTGCATCTGATTGCATTACAAAAAGCGGAATTTTCTGGCTTTGCAGATGTATTCATGCGGTGCTTACAGGTGTAATTGCATTTTTAATAGTAAATTTATTTCCAAATGTGCAGCCTGCAGTTTCAAACGGAGTGGAAGGAATAGCATTACCTTGCTCTGTTTCACCGATTGCTTCTTTATCCTTAATAATCACTGCATTTGTTTTTATGTGTTCATTAGAAAGGAATGAAAATCGTGAAAAACAGTAATTATGTAAGTTCAGAATATCCAAAAGAGTGCCGTTATTGCGAGCATGGGAAAATGTCTATGAACGGAAAAATTGTGTTGTGTATGAAAAGAGGACCTGTAAGTCCTGATGCAATTTGCAGAAAATACATATATGATCCCTTGAAAAGAACACCTAAACCGAAAATCCGCCTTAAGGAATATTCTGAAGAAAATTTTGAAATTTAATATTTCCATTTCGAAAAATAACTGTATTGTTTTTGACTATGTCAAATTATTGTATTATTTATGTTAAAACTATAAAAAATACACCGATAATTTGAAAAAATCTATTGACCTTTTTAGATATAAGGTATATAATGTTTTTGTCAAAATTTTAATTTTGATAAATAATAATATGGAGGAAAAATAATGAAACAATCTTACAAAAGAATACTCTCATTACTGCTTTCAGTTGTTATGCTTGCAAGTATGACAACGATAACGCTTTTGAGCGTATCGGCAGAGACTACTGAGATAGTTCTTGATGACTGTAGCGACAAATCTCGTTGGTCCAGTGCAGACTGTATTGATGGAGCAAATCCCATTAATATCTGGTGGCCTTTGGTAACTCGTTGTCAGTTTGCCAATCCGGTTGACGGAACAAATATGACAAGTGTAAAAATTGATTTCACTGGTTCAGGAAATCAGGACAATACATTCGAATCTTTGTTCACTCGTGACACAGGAAGTGAGTTCGATTCTTCTGCTTTTGGTATTGCTCTTACATCTATGACAGGAGATCTTCCAACCGGAGATTTCAAACTTACTGAAGAGGCTTGGACAACATATGGCGTTCGTGTAAAAGATGCTGATATTCTCAAGGACATTGTGGCCGGAATGAATACATTTGCAATTGATTGGACAACTGCAGGTGCTTCATTCGACAGAACTGCAATCACGGGGATTGCTATCGTTGCCCGTCCTGGTACACAGGATAGCTACATAAGTGTTGTAAAGGGTGTTTTTGAGGAAAATAATTCTGATAATACCGAAACAGTTGTTATTAACAACTGCGATTCACTTGAAAATTGGGACTGCTATCCGGGGGATGGCATAGAGCTTGATACTGATGTTAAAACCGAAGGAACCGGAAGTATCAAGACTTATCAAGATGGAGGATTTGCTGCCTGCTATGATATGCCCGAAACAATGGATTTTTCAAATGCAGTTTCGGTCACATTTGACTTCATTGCAAATACAGACAGGGCACTTTCCGAAACCGCCGAAGGAAAATCGGGAATCGTAATTGCATCTGAAGGAGCTCCTGCAGGATACTGTGAAGCTTATGACGAAACTCTTAGCAATTACGGAGTTTGGGTAGACGAAGCTTCTTATAAGGCACAGGAACCTCCCGCAAACACATGGAAGACCATCACTGTTAATATTGACTGGTCCAGGGCCGGTGAAAATTTTGACAGCACTAAAGTCAAATATATCAAGTTTTTCGGTCAGGGACATCCCGGAAACGGTCATGAACAGCGTATTGATAATGTCAGAGTAAACTTTGAAAAAGGAATTGGAAAAGATCAGGATGTTCAATCTGTTGAAGATACTATCACTGGTCTTCCTACCGAGGTTACTGTTGATGATTACGATAAGATTGCTGCAGCTCGCAAGGCATATAATGCTTTGACTGATGCACAGAAGAAACTTGTTGACAACTTAGACAAACTTGAAGCTGCTGAAGAAGCTTACAAGAATATAGTTATTGACAGCAAAGAAATCACAATAACAAAATGTGAAGTTACAGATGGTTGGTCTGCAACCGGTAGCTTAACATTTACAACTTCGAATGTTGGGGCTCCACAAGGCGAAAATTACATTTTTGCAAATGGAGGTGCAGGAGAACTTACATACACCTTCAATAAAGCTATTGATTTCACTGATATTGCATCTTTCAAGATGTGGATTTATGATGATGGCGGCAATTCATATGCAAATAGTATTGTAAAATTCAATTCTGCTGAAGGTTCTGCTGTTGTTGACATTTCTTCACCTCTCGTAGTTGCCTGGCAGGAAATTGAAAACAACATTAATTATGAAAATACAGAAGGCAATTTTGATATAACTAATGTTATATCTATGACAATTTCCGCAGCACCTGAAGCAGGACATAATATTGCTATCGACGATATCCGTGTTTACACTGCTGCTACAACACAGGGTGCTGTTGATGCAGCAGCAGCTAAAATTGTTGAAGACAAAATTGCTGCTCTCGAGCCTGTTGCAGATGTTGAAAAGGCAACTGTTGAAGCAGTCCGTAAAGAGTATGACAAACTCACCAATGCTCAAAAGGATCTTGTTTCCAACCTCGCAATACTTGAAGCTGCTGAAGAAGCTCTTAAACCTCAACCTGTTGATGCATTTGTAATTTCAAATTGTGATTCAACTGATGGTTGGTCTCCTTGGACCGGTGACGGTATGGAACTCGACACAGAGAAGAAAAATGAAGGCGAAGCAAGCATCCACTTCTCTCAGAAAGGCGGCGTGGGAATGTATTATGCATTCTCCGAGCCCACCAACTTCAATGGAATTACTTACATTGAATTTGACTTTATTCCTGCAGCTGCAGATATGTTTGAAAAAGCCCAGAGTATCAAAGTAGTCCTTTCTTCTCTTGACAGCAACAACACCTCCTCTGCAAACTGGGGAAATTCAGCTCTCATTTTTGATGTTGAATATATTCATGAAATTCCGCTTGTTGCAGGCGAATGGAATCATATTAGAATTCCTTTCAATATCGCTTATTCTACAGAAGGATTCGATGTTACTTCCGTAAAGAAGATGGCACTTGAATTTGCTAATTACTATGGTGATGATGTTAATGCTACTAATCATGAGTGGCTGGATAATGTTGTTGCTACAACAGATGCATTACCTGAGCTTGAAGGTAAAGCAGTTATTATGCATGACTGTGATAGAGCAACTGAGGATGTTAATAACTTTATAGGAAATGCTGCAACTACTGAAAACGGTGCCCTTGTTGTTGATGCACAGGCATCAAACGGATTTTTGGGTGCAACTGACGTTATGTATAACAGAGTTGGTGCAGAATACGGCTCAACCGATTATGTAACTTCTTACAATTACAATAGGTACTATCAATTTGAAATGCTTGTAAATCCAGATAAAGACCAGAAGCTTTTCATTTCTCACGGTAATGATGCAAACCAGCTTGAATGGCAGTTCCGCAGCGAGGCTGATGTAACAGCAAACAGATGGCAGAGAGTTGAAATCCGCACCGCTGATATTACCGAATCCTGGCAGGGAGATCCTACTTACGGACTTGATAATGTAGCTCTTATTCACATTGCCCAATCGAATCCTGGCATAACCAAGTTTGATAACTTTGCACTTGTTGATCTTGCTTATAAGAACCGCCGTGCTGCTGCTGAAACTGCATTCTTTGAAGCAGTAGGAGCAATCGGAACTGTTAATGAAAATTCTGCTGGTGCTATTGCTGCTGCAAAAGAGGCAAAAGCTGCTCTTGAAGAGTTCATAAACATCGGAACCCGTGAAAACCTCAATGCTATGGAAGTACTTGCACAAAAAGAAGCGGAATTTATCCTTCTTGATAAACCTGAGGTTAAAGCTGTTTATGATTTAATCGAAGCTCTCAATAAGGAAATTACTGTTGATGACGAAGCTGAAATTGTTGCTGCAAGAAATGCTTTCGAGGCTCTTGATGATGCTGATAAGGAACTCATTTCGAATTATGCAATTCTTGACAAAGCAGAAAGTGATTTAATACTTGCTAAAAAGGAAGCTGAAATTCAAAGAAAAGCTCAAGAAGTAAGAGACACTGTAAACGCTCTTAATGATATTGAAACTCTCAATGAGGAAAATATCGAGAAGTTTAAAGCTGATACTGATGCTGCAGAAGAAGCTTTGAATAATCTCGATGATGAAGTTAAGGCTACAATGACTGATTTAGCCGATCTTGAAGCTGTTCTGAGTGGAGCTAAGAAGAAAATTGAAGATTATGAGAAATTACAGGTTGTTTACGGTGATTTGAACGGAGACGGAGAAGTTACCACGGCTGATGCTCTTATAGCATTGCAGGCTTCAGTTAAAAAAGTTGAGCTGACTGCTAAGCAACAGAAAGCAGCTGATGTTAACGGAGAAGAAGGAATTACCACTGACGATGCTCTCAAGATACTTCAAAAAGCTGTCAAAAAAATTGATCTTTTCCCTGTTGAGCAATAATTCTTATT
>CABUCT010000050.1 GCA_902490145.1 uncultured Oscillospiraceae bacterium | reverse complement strand
TACATTTTAAAGCTGCTATGCTATAATAAGTTTAAAATTTCATGTCTTAAGGCTTCGCTTTATTTTATGATTTATACAACCAATTATGTTATAAAATTTTATAAGGTATTTGTTTATATGGATATTGTTAAAAGGAAAAAACGTTTGTCATCATCTAAAATAATAATCTTAAGTTTCGGAATAGCTATTCTGGTGGGAAGTCTTTTGCTGATGCTGCCCTTTGCAACAAAAGAACCGGGCGGTGCTTCTTTTCCGGATGCACTTTTTACTGCTACTTCCGCTGTCTGTGTTACAGGACTTGTAGTACAGGACACTGCATCATACTGGTCCGGCTTCGGTCAGGCTGTCATTATTAGCATGATTCAAATTGGTGGTATGGGGGTTGTTACCATGGCGGTCGCCCTTACTTCCCTTTCAGGAAAAAAGATCGGATTAGCACAAAGAAGTGTTATGCAGGAATCGATTTCTGCCCCGAAAGTCAGCGGAATAGTTCGTATGACCGGATTTATCATCAAAACAACCGTCATAATTGAACTTATCGGTGCTGCGGTTATGTATCCGGTGTTTTCCAAAGAATTTGGCACATTAAAGGGTGTTTGGTATTCCCTTTTCCATTCAATTTCATCTTTCTGCAATGCCGGATTTGACCTTATGGGGGTAAAAGAGAAGTTTTCATCCTTAACACATTTTTCTACAAGTCCCCTGGTCATGATACCCATTATTCTTCTTATTGTAGTAGGAGGTATAGGATTTGCAACTTGGGATGACATCAAAACCAATAAGTTTCACCTTAAAAAATATCGCATGCAAAGCAAAGTCATTTTATTTACATCGGCTATTCTCATTTTTCTTCCCGCTGTGTATTTCTTCTTTACAGAATATCAAAATTCGTCAATAGTGCAAAAAATATATAACTCCCTGTTTCAGTCTGTCACGGCCCGAACGGCCGGATTTAATTCAGTAGACCTGAATTCAATGAATAAAACCGGGCTGTCGGTTATGCTGATGCTGATGCTAATCGGAGGTTCGCCCGGCTCCACCGCCGGAGGTATGAAAACCACAACAATTGCAGTTATTGTTATGTCGGCATTTGCAGTATTTCGCCATCGCAAAAATACACGTGCTTTCGGCAGAAGAATATCGGATGAAATCGTTAAGAACTCAGCCACCATTTTAATCATGTATATAATTTTATTTCTTACCGGCGGATTTATAATAAGCCATATTGAGAACTTGCCCCTTTTCAGCTGTCTTTTCGAAACTGCTTCAGCCATCGGAACAGTAGGTTTAACACTTGGAATTACCAGTACTCTCGGACTTGTTTCCCGTGGAATACTTATTCTTCTTATGTTCTTCGGAAGGGTCGGTGGGCTAACTTTGATTTTCGCGGCCGTAACGGGAGATACAAGCACATCAAAGCTCCCTCAAGAAAAAATAACTGTCGGATAATAAAAATAAATCAAACATTATTAAGCAGGAGAAAAATTATGAAATCAGTTTTACTTATAGGACTCGGAAGATTCGGAATACACATTGCCAGAAAGCTCAATGAGCTTGGTCATGAAGTTATGGCCATAGATAATAATGAGGACAGAATTAACCATGCGTTGCCATTTGTCACCAACGCCCAAATTGGAGACAGCACCGATGAAGAATTTTTAAATACTCTTGGAGTAAGAAATTTTGATCTTTGCGTTGTGACCATCGGTGAAAGCTTTCAAAGCTCACTTGAAACGACCTCTCTTTTAAAAGATCTTGGTGCTTCGTTTGTAGTTTCAAGAGCTACCAATGATATTCAGGAAAAATTTCTTCTTAAAAACGGTGCCGATAAAGTTGTATATCCGGAAAAAGAGCTTGCTTCATGGACGGCGATTCGTTATACATCAGATCATATTATGGATTATATCGAGCTTGACGACGGTTATTCTATTTTTGAGCTATCCATCCCAAAATCATGGGCAAATAAAACCATCGGAGATCTTGATATACGCAAAAAACACAATATAAACATTATGGGTATTAAAAGAGACAAAAAACTTTATATGGGCATAACTCCTCAAACAGTGCTTGATGAGAACGAAACCATCCTTGTTTTGGGTAAATACAAAGACATCCAGAAAGTGTTTAAAATATAAATCCAAACGCAAAAGTTTTTAAAAGAAAGACTTGATTTTCAGGTCTTTCTTTTTTACTTTAAATTTAAAAGGCTTCCTTATACAAAAGAAGCCTTTTTATTGTTGAATTTTGAAAATAGATAATCGTTATACAGTTAAATTGATTGGTTTATATTTATATTCATCCTTTTATAAGAGCTTTGTATATTTTCAGGTATTCGTTAGCGGATTTTTTCCAGCTGTTATCACACTCCATAGCTCTGATCACGAGCTTATCCCATTCATCTTTTCTGTCATAATACATCGAAAGAGCACGATAAATAGCAGCGGTCATATCTCCTGCATTATATGTTTTGAATGTAAACCCGTTGCCCTTTCCATCTCCGCAATCGGTGATAGTATCTTTAAGTCCTCCGGTTTCACGTACAACAGGTATAGTTCCGTATCTCAAGGCTATCATTTGGGCAAGACCGCAAGGCTCGCTCTTTGAAGGCATAAGGAATATATCCGAACCGGCATAAATTTTGTGGGCAAGTTCCGGAATAAATCCGTTTCTAAATGCAAATTTTCCGGAATATTTTTGTGCCATCTCATCAAAAAAGCTCTCGAATACCCATTCGCCGGACCCCAAAATTACAAACTGAATCTCGCTTTGCATGAGCTCTTCAAAAGCAAATTTAACAAGATCAAATCCTTTGTGACCCACAAGTCGGCTGACCATACTGACAATAGGAACATTCTGCTTTACTTCAAGTCCAAGTGCTTTTTGAAGTTCCTCTTTATTTTTGGATTTGCCTGAAAGATCAGCTTTGGAGTAACCGGCAAAAATCAGCTTGTCGTTTTCAGGATCATAAACCTTTGTGTCAATTCCGTTAACAATTCCATGAAGCTTCCAGCTTCTGAGCTTTAGAATATTGTGCATACCATAAGAAAACCATGGGTCAAGGATCTCTCTTGAATAGGTTGGGCTTACGGTTGTTATCATATGGGCAGTCTCAATTCCACCCTTAAGAATATTTACATCCGAATCATATTCCAAAAGCTGCTTTTTATCCAAAGGAATTCCAAGCACATCTTCCATAAGTTCAAACCCGTATCTCCCCTGATACTGTATGTTGTGTATCGTAAGCAGAGTCTTAATATTTGCATATTCGGATCTGTTTGAATAAAACAAACTGAGATATGTGGGCACAAGTGCAGTCTGCCAATCATTGCAATGGATTATATCGGGGAAGAATCCAATGGCGGGCAACATTTCGAGTACTGCCCTTGAAAAGAATGCAAATCTCTCTGCATCATCATAATAACCGTATAATCCGTGACGTTTAAAATAATATTGATTATCTATAAAATAATAAGTTACATTATTATGCTTTGTCTCAAAAATACCGCAATATTGCCTTCTCCAAGAAACAGGCACAGAAATACTGGTCAAAAACACCATTTTTTCACGAAGCTCGTTCGGAATATCCTCATAAAGCGGCATTACTACTCTGCATCCCACAAATCGACTGCGTAAAGCTGACGGAAGAGCAGATAATACGTCTCCTAGTCCTCCCGACATAGCAAAAGGATAAGCCTCACTGGTGGCGAAAAGTACTTTCATATATTTTACCTCTTTTCTTTGTAATTTGCTGAACTTCACATCATATTTTAATTTATCGTCAGGCGGTACCTATCAAACCTCTGAACCTTTAGAAATAAAAGCAGGATAAGATTCAAACCCAGCCAAAACTCTTCCGTTTGTAATACGGGCGTCTTTATCAATAATAACATATGAAACATCGGCATCAGCGGCTATTTCAGATCCCTGCATTACCACGCAATTTGAAACCTTTGCTCCCTTCGAAATCTTAACGCCTCGGAACAAAACACAGTTTTCAACTTCTCCCTCGATAACACAGCCATCCGCAACAAGGCTGTTCTTTACATATGAATTTACACCGTATTTTGCGGGCATTTCATCACAAATTTTTGTATATATCGGACTTTCAGGCTTAAAAAGATCCCGACGGATATCCCGGTCAAACAACTCCATATTTACGGAAAGATATTTTTTCATCGAATCTACTATACGTGAATATCCGCAAAATTTCCATCCGCAAATTTTAAGATCAAAAAGACGCCTTTGAAAAACATCACGGTTAAGACTTGTATAGTTACGACTCATAGCATCTTTAACGATATCAACAAGTAAAGCCCGTTTCATCATAATAAGATTAAGCGAAACATTACAATTCTCGGTGGTATCAGGATCAATAAGGATTTCATTTATTCTGTTATTTTTATCAAATCCGAAAACCATGCGTTCTCCGCCCGCTCTTGGCAACCTGCTCTCAGCATATGCAATCGTAATATCTGCTGAGCCTGAAATATGGCTTTCAGCCATTTTTTCTATATTAATATTCGCAATATAATCACAATCGCTAAGTATAACATATTCCTCAGTAGAATGTTCTAAGAAAGGAAGCAAGGATGCAAGACCCATTATCCTTGTTGAATTGCTGCCTCCCATTTGATTAATATAAGGAGGAAAGAAATATATTCCGCCTTTTTTTCGAGACAGATCCCAGGGCTTACCGCTTCCCAAATGATCCATTAAAGAACGATAATTCGCACGTGTGGTTATGCCAACCTTGGATATTCCCGAATTCACCATATTTGACAATGTGAAATCTATCATGCGGTATCTGCCGCCTATAGGAACCGAACCCATGCACCTTATTTCAGTAAGTTCACGAACGAATGATTCGCCTATACTTGAAAAAATAATTCCTATTAAATCCGTTCTCATTATTTTTCCTCCCGTGAAGTGGAAGTTTGTATCATTTCTTTTGGAGCGATTTTTTGATTTGGTTTTATATTTACAGAAGGACCGATAACAGCCACTCCCCATTCTTCCAAATTACTGCTTTCTTCCGGTGCTCCGCCGATAAAGCTGTTTTCCCCGATAACATCGTTTTCTCCCACAATAGCATATTTAATAACTGCACCTTTTCTTACTACAGTTCCGGGCATTATGATTGAATAGTGTATCTCTGCTCCTTCTTCAACTACTACCCCCGGGAATAGAACCGAAAAGTCAATAAATCCTGACACATCGCAGCCTTCGCTTATTATGGAATTTTGAACATTTGCTTTATCAGACACGAAATGAGGCGGCATTCCGGAATTTCGTGAATATATTTTCCAGTTTCGGTCGGATAAATCGAGAGATGAATTCGGACTGAGCAAATCCATATTTGCATCCCACAGTGAATTGATGGTTCCAACATCTTTCCA
The DNA here is from genome assembly GCA_902490145.1 of uncultured Oscillospiraceae bacterium. Lineage (GTDB taxonomy): Bacteria > Bacillota > Clostridia > Oscillospirales > Acutalibacteraceae > UMGS1484. Next base: position 2,856 of record CABUCT010000050.1, on the reverse strand, counting down.
ATATCCCTCGAACGGATATGCCATAAGCTTCTGACCGTCTTTTAACATGGCAGGAATAATGTCATTGCCGAAATCGTTAGAAGAATTCTCATTTTCTTCATCCTGCTCCAAATACTTTTTCATCTTTTCCCAGGTAAACACGTAAACTCCCATCGATGCCTTTGTGGATTTCGGATTCTTGGGTTTTTCTTCAAATTCATAAACTCTTCCGTCATCATTTGTATTCATAATTCCGAAGCGTGAGGCCTCTTCCCTTGTGACATCTAGTACCGCAATTGTGCAGTCGGCATTGTTTTTCTTATGGAAATCTATCATTTTTGAATAATCCATTTTATAGACATGATCTCCTGATAACACAAGCACATATTCAGGTTCATATCGTTGGATAAAGTTTATATTTTGATAAACGGCATTTGCCGTTCCTTTATACCAATCTGCACCTTTATTCCTCTGATATGGCGGAAGAATATGTACTCCTCCGTTAAGTCTGTCCAAATCCCATGGAACTCCTGAACCAATGTAATCATTAAGTTCCAGCGGTTGATACTGTGTCAGAACTCCTACTGTATCGATTCCGGAATTTATACAGTTCGACATTGCAAAGTCTATAATACGGTATTTCCCTCCATAAGGCACTGCGGGCTTTGCAACATTTTGTGTCAATACGCCGAGGCGGCTTCCCTGTCCTCCTGCCAGCAACATAGCTACGCATTCGGTTCTATGAAACATAACATTACCTCCAAAATTCCACTGCTTTTTATATCGGTCTCGGTTTTGAATTTGATTGTTTTTTTGTCGTTTTTCGAACTTTTCTTGTGGTTTTTCTTTTTCTTGAACACCTGAGGAACATCGTGCACTGCCCTGCTAAAGGTATAGATATTGATTGATCAAATCCATGCATCGGTATAGGGTCGGAAGAAAGTTCAGACACCTCGCAAAATCCGTTTCCTCCGTATTTCTTACTATCAGAGTTAAACATTATTTTGTAAATTCCATTAAACGGGACTCCGATACGGTACTTAGGTTCTGCATTCGGTATAAATCTTGAAACAATAATTATAGGGTCTCCCGATTCATCCTTTCTCATAAAGGAAATCGTACTTCCGGAATTGTCGTCATTGGATATCCATGAAAAACCTTCCCACGAATAATCTATCTGCCAAAACTGAGGGTGTTTTAAATAAAACTTATTAAGCTCGCGAACATAAGTCTGCATATTTTTATGGCTTTCATAATCAAGTAACAGCCAGTCCAGCTCTTGTTCATAATTCCATTCAATAAACTGTGCAAATTCCTGACCCATAAATAAAAGCTTTTTTCCGGAATGTGCCATCATATATCCGTAAAAGGCACGAAGAGAGGCAAACTTTTGATTATATTCTCCCGGCATCTTATTTATAAGTGAACATTTTCCGTGAACTACCTCATCATGTGAAAGCGGCAGAACATAATTTTCGGAAAAAGCATAAAAGAATGAAAATGTAAGTGCATCATGATTAAACTTTTTATATATGCCGTCAAGCGACATATACCTTATCATGTCGTTCATCCAACCCATATTCCATTTGAAGTTAAATCCAAGCCCTCCAAGATAAGTGGGCTTTGTCACCATCGGCCATGCAGTAGATTCCTCGGCTATCATCATTACATCGGGGAATTCGGCAAATACTGCTTCATTAAGCTTTTTAAGAAAAGCAACCGCCTCTAAATTTTCATTTCCGCCGTATATATTGGGGCTCCATTCACCGTTATTTCTTCCGTAATCAAGGTAAAGCATTGAGGCAACTGCATCAACCCTTAATCCGTCTATATGATAATTATCAAACCAGTTTACAGCACTCGAAATGAGGAAACTGCGAACTTCGTTTTTCCCATAATCAAAAACTTTTGTTCCCCACTCTTTATGCTCACCCTTTTTCGGATCCGAATATTCATAACAGCTTCCTCCGTCGAAATCCGAAAGGCCGTGTTCATCCCTCGGAAAATGTGCAGGAACCCAATCGAGAATAACTCCGATACCGTTTTTATGCATTATATCGACAAACTTCATGAAATCGGTTGGAATTCCATAACGAGAGGTCGGAGCAAAATACCCTGTTACCTGATACCCCCAAGAACCGTCAAACGGATGTTCCATTACAGGCATAATCTCTACATGAGTATAATTCATATATTTAATATATGCAGAAAGTTCCTCTGCCATTTTCACATAATCAAATAAATTTCCGTCGCTGTATTTTTTCCAGGAACCGAGATGAACTTCATAAATATTAACTGGGCTGTCGTATATATTAGCTTTTTTTCGTTTTTCCATATATTCGTCGTCGTTCCACTGATAGTTTTGTTTTTCCAGCGGAAAATATTTTGAAGCGTTATTTGGTCTGGTTTCGTTATGAGTGGAATACGGATCGCTTTTTAAAACGGTTTTTCCATCCTGACCTGTTATTGCAAATTTATATGCATCGAACTCTTCAACCCCTGTGATAAAACACTGATATATTCCTTTCTCACTCACACGCTCGCATATATCAGCCGTTTCATCCCAATCGTTAAAATCACCAACTACCGATACTCTTTTGGCATTCGGTGCAAACGTACGAAAAGTTACGCCATGTTTCCGGTTATGAGTTTCAGGGTGTGCTCCTAAAAAATTATATGAGTGATAATATTGACCCTCATGAAATAAATTCATGGCCGTTTGTAAATCATTTTGATTTTTTAAACTCACAAAAGCATCCCCTTCTGATCTTTTTATAAATTATATCAAAGCATATAATCAAAATCAAGAATTTATTGGTATATTAACAATAATTTCACATAAATTTTTTAATTAATTTGTAAAACACTCACAAAAAA
>CABUCT010000049.1 GCA_902490145.1 uncultured Oscillospiraceae bacterium | reverse complement strand
TTCTCCGCCTGTTGTTGCCCAGCTAAGCCCTATCATTCCGGATTTTGAAGTGATTGATGGGGTTTTGTTTCTGTCCATTATTCCGATAAGACCGAAATAAACATCACTCATTGACGCAACACAGTCTATATTGCTCTTTTGATTTTCTCCTTGATTCTTCACATAACTAACCTTTGCAGGACACGGGGAAATTAAACAAATTCCAATATCCTCGCTTTTAAGCTCCGGATGTGCTTTCAATGCTTCTTCACGAGCCAGCATCGCTGCAATTTCCACCGGAGGCAATATGGTCATAACATTATCGCATAAGAAAGGGAAGCGAAGACTTATAAGCCTTACAACTACGGGACAGGCAGAACTTATTATCGGCTTTTTAAGGTTTTTGCGTTTAAGGTAGCGGCGTGTATATTCTGAAACAAGCTCGGCAGCCCTTGCCACCTCGAAAACATCATCAAACCCGAAATCAAGAAGTCCCTGCAACACATAATCAATATCATCAAGATTATCAAACTGTCCATACAAAGTCGGAGCCGGGAGGGCAATTTTCCATTTGAAATTTGCAATATCTTCAAGCTTATCATATAGAGATTTTTTGGCTTTATAAGGGCAGACGCGTATACACTCGCCGCAATCAATGCAGCGGGAAGAATCAATGACCGCATGACCATCCCGAATTCTTATTGCTTCGGTCGGACAATGTTTCAGGCAATGAGTACATCCCTTGCATTTGCTTTGGTCAAGAAAAACCGAATGTTTATACGAGTCCATCACGCTCACCCCCTGTTGTTTACTAAAACATCAGTTTTGTCAGGTATTTATTATCATAGTAACCTTGGTACCAGCTCCTACAGCAGATTCTATGTTCATCGAATCGGAATATCGTTTCATATTTGGAAGTCCCATTCCCGCACCAAATCCGAGCGAACGTATGTGATCCGGAGCAGTTGAATAACCTTCCTGCATAGCAAGATTTATATCCGCTATACCGGGTCCATGATCCTCCAGCACTATTTCAATGCTATCGGATGACACCTTGACGTCGGCAACGCCTCCGCCCGCATGAATCACCATATTTATTTCGCCCTCGTACATTGCAATGGACACACGTCTTATTACATCAGGCGGAAATCCCATCTTTCGAAGCTGTTTCTTGACATTAACCGAAGCCTCACCTGCAGAGGTGAAATTCTCTCCGTCAACATCATAATGAAGGCTTACTACATCAGCCATAAGGATCACCCTTTACTGCTTTTATTGCTTTTCAGTCCGTTTGCATAAAGCTTTCCGCAAGCTTCATACATTCTCTTCGCAGTACACATTACAACTATTCCGTTTTCATGTGCTAGTTCAAGCATTTCCTCTGTCGGTCGTTTGCTTCTTACAAAAACAATGCATATCATATCCATCATTTCAGCAGTCCTTACAACCTGAGAGTTTACGAGACCGGTGAGCAAAACTGCTTGATCCTTGACATAAGCCAAAACATCGCTCATCATATCGCTTCCGCAGGCTGAAAAGACATCTCTATCCATTTCATCTGATCCCGCGAGAACCTCGGCATCAAGCAATTCTTTAATCTCGGAAATTTTCACAGCTCATCTCTCCCTGACATTTAATTTTAAATCAGTATTTGGCGAGAATATCTTTTATCATTGAAGCGTCGATACGTCCGTAAACATCCTCATCAATAACCATAACAGGTGCAAGTCCGCAGCATCCGAGGCATCTGGTGCCCTCTACGGTGAATCTTCCGTCAGCAGTTGTCTTTCCGCAAGGTGTGTCGAGAAGTTTTTCAACCTCATCAACAAGAGCCTGTGCACCTTTTACATAACATGCAGTTCCTGTACAAATGCTGACAATATGTTCTCCCTTGGGTTCAAGTGAAAACTGTGCATAAAATGTTGCAACTCCGTATACCTCTGCAACTGAGATATCCAAAGCATCGGCAATAACCGACTGGGTTTCCAGCGAAAGATAACCGAAAAGTTCCTGAGCTTTTTGCATTATAGGCATGAGAGGACCTTTTGAATCCTTATGCTCAGCTATAAAATCTTTAAGCTCATTCATTTTCTGTTCTTTCTGTTCATTGGTAAGTGCCATTCATATTCCTCCTGAAGATTTATTGTTTAAAGCATACCAATACATCTTAAACATGCTGAATTCATTATAACATGTAATTCAAAAATTACAATATAAAAAAGGTGTAATTTTGTTGTTTTTTTAACAGTCTTGGTGAATAAAATACGGATAAAATGTATTTTGCTCCCTTATAAAAATATTCCGGCAGGTACAAATTAATAATACCTACCGGAAATATTAAAGTAAAATATTAGTTAAATACCCAATATTCGGGTACAAGCCCGACTTCATCAAAATAGAAAGTTTTTCCAACCATGTTTACATCTGCAAAATCAAAATAGAAATACAGTTCTTTGACCATAGTTGAAGAAGCAGGTGAAGCCGAATAGTTTGCCTTTAAAATCAGCAACACTTGAGTTCTCAGCTACTCCGAAGCATCCGTCACTGCCATGATTCAGGGTTTTCCACTTTTCACTTCCTTCAGGCAAGTAATAGAAAAGTGTGCCGGAATTATCTTTATAATCGGTTGTATATACAGTTCCATTGCTTCCTACAAGACCAAAGCTGGCTTTGCGGAAATCAACTCCTGTGAAGTCAACCCAAACCCGCATATAACTATTAGCACCAACTGTTGTGGTCTTGTCAAATTTTACCCCAATACAACAATTATCGATTCGTCCAGTCTGTGTATCACTTACATTTTTGTCTCCATCTTTGCAAATAGCCAAAGCATTGCCGTTTTTAAATCCTTTTCCGGGAGCAACCGAAAGAGTGGGAGCTGAAATACAATCAACATCAAACGGAGATTCATTAAATCCTTTTGCACGATAGGCAGGGAGAGTACCGCTTTCCATGCTTATAACATCTCCGACAAACGGAGCATTACCAATGGAGGTTGTTTTTTTAACGTTAGCAGCATCCTTAATGCTATCGTAAGAAACAAATTTACTTGTATAAGTTGCTGCTTCTCCGTTTTCACCCTGCTTAATAGTAATTAGGCGTCCCCCTTGTGTTTCAGGACTGGGCAGATTGGTATTATAGCTTCCATACATATCTGAAGTCAGTGCTCCGGCGTATCCAAGTTCAATTCCCTTCCATATTCCGGAATAGGTATTCATATGATCGTGTCCCGCATAAAATCCTTTAACATCGCCGCGGGCAAGTATGGTATCAAACATATGAGAGTTTACAGATGAGCAGGCTTCTCCGCCCTCCTTGCGAAGACCGGTATAGTTTACAGATTCAAGATCTCTGTTGTTATAAACATCTGTAAACTCAGGCAGACAGATATGTCCGAACATTGCTCCGGTTATCTTCTGGCCTCCATTATATTGTTCAAGAATAGTAGATGTATTGTAGTACCAAAGCTGTTGGTCATACTTTATAAAATCGTATTTGTCAGATTTTCCAACTGAGCTATAGTACTCTTTGTTACTATAATCATACATGGTCTTATCAATATTTGCAGTATAATCACCTGTATCGAGGCACCATACATTGAACTCGATTCTGGATTCATCATTTGAAAGTATCGGAACCACATAGTTACCTACACCGAAAATATCAGAATCTCCGGAAACGGCTACACAATGGTCATAAGACTCATAAATTTCCATCTGGCGAGCCCTTGAAACATTGCAAATAAGATGTTCTGAATCACTGTTCTCGCTATCATGATTTCCGAAAACAATTCCCCATGCAATACCTTCCGATTCAAGCTTTTTAACCATTTTGTCAACATATCTGATGAAATATGATTCATCAGTAAGTCCGTTAGGCCAAATCTGATCACCTGTAAAAATTACAAGATCCGGATCATTTACTTCTATCATAGCCTCAAGACGCTGCACAGTACCCGGCTTAATACTGTCACTGGGGTTGCTGTTGCAGTTATCCTGAAGGTCTGATACCTGAAGCAAATTAAAGGTTCCGTCCTCACGGAATTTAAGTTTTACTTTTGTATCCAAAAGTTCCTCAGCAGCAGTTTTGTTCGCGGGGAACATTGAAATTTTTCCAACGGATTTTTGGAGTATAAGCAAAGCATCACCAGAAGAAATTGTCTCTCCGTCAGAAACAATAGCTCTTTTTGTCTCAAATTCGTTAAAAGTTCTTTTTCCAACACTTGCCTGAAGCACATATAAAGCATCAAGCGAAGTAATTGCCGAATCATAATCGACATCTCCGAAATAAATCGAAGATTTTTTTGCTGAATTCAATTCAGCAATGGATTTTTCATCAGGAATTGCTGAAGATACGATCATACAAGAGAAAATGACCGTAATCGAAACCACAAACGCAACAAAACTATTCAATAATTTTTTTGACATTTTCGTCTCTCCTTTATAGGCAAGCATTTAAATAGAAAATGCAGACAAGCTACATCCATTCTGATTATTAAAGCATATACCTATTTTTTTATTATAATATCATATCAAATTTTGATTGTCAACATAATTAATTGGAATTCCCAAAATATATCTGTTATATTTGCATTCAAATGCAACCATTCACAATAAAATGTAATTTGTTGCTGTTATGTATACATTTATTTATGGAATTTTAACGTATAATATCAAAAATAAGCGGGAATTTTTGCGGACATACCTCCCCAAAAGCAACAGACTCCTTAAACTTCTTTTGAGCCAACTGAAACTTTGATTTATCAGACGAATAAAGTCGTGCTATTATCTCACCCTTTTTTACATAATCTCCGGTGGTTTTTTCCATAATAACACCTGCTGAATAGTCTATACTATCTTCTTTTTTCGCCCTTCCTGCTCCGAGCATTGCAGCAGAAATACCAACTGATTCCGCATCAACCGAAGTGATATATCCGTCAAAGTCAGATATTATTTCTTCAGAAAACTCGGCAATAGGAATATCATCCGGATCTCCTCCTTGTGCCCTTATCCATTCACAGAATTTTTCATAAGCAGTACCGTTTTTAATCGCATTCCTTGCTTTATCATAACATTCATCAAAACCGGCATTTTGACAAAGAGATAGCATATTTGCGGCAAGCATGCAGCAAAGCTCTCCCAAATCCCCATATCCATTGCCTTTAAGAACCTCTATTGCTTCCATTACCTCAAGAGCATTACCAATGGCTTTTCCAAGCGGACGATCCATATTTGTAATAAGTGCAGCAGTATTACGACCGTGTGCTTTTCCCAAATCAACCATTTGCTGTGCCAATATTTTTGCATCTTCAGGAGTTTTCATAAATGCTCCGCTCCCGAATTTCACATCAAGCACTATATTTTTTGAACCGGCAGCTATCTTTTTACTCATGACACTTGAAGCAATAAGCGGTATTATATCAACTGTAGCTGTAACATCACGCAATGCATAAAGCTTTTTATCAGCAGGAGTAAGATTTCCGCTCTGACCGATCACAGCCACTCCGATTTGTTCCACCTGCTTCATAAACTCATCCGGAAGAAGCGAAGTTTTAAATCCTTTTATACTTTCAAGTTTATCAATGGTTCCGCCCGTATGACCAAGTCCCCTGCCGGACATTTTTGCAACCTTTCCTCCCAACGCTGCCACAATCGGAGCAACAATAAGCGTAGTTTTATCCCCTACTCCGCCGGTGCTGTGCTTATCACAAGATAAATCCCCGAAGGATGAAAGATCAACCTTATCCCCTGAATTTGCCATACATTCTGTAAGAATAATTGTTTCTCTTTCGGTCATTCCCTTAAAATAAATTGCCATCAAAAGTGCCGACACCTGATAATCGGGAATTTCCTGTTTACAATATCCGTTAATAAAAAAGCTTATTTCACTGTCACTCAGCTCCCCGCCGTTTCGCTTTTTAAGAATCAAGTCATACATTCGCATTTTAATCACCTATAAGTCAAATTTTGCAGGAAAAAGTTCTCCCAGCGTCATAATTTTGGTCGATTCACCATTAAACAAAATAATCTTAAAATCAGGTTCACAAAACTCAGACATAAATTGCCGGCAAGCTCCGCATGGAGGACAAAAATTAACTATTTTCCCGTCTTTCCCTCCCACTATTGCGATGGCGTCAAATTCTCGTTTGTCATCGCTTATTGCATTAAGAAAAGCTGAACGTTCGGCACAGATTGTTAAAGAATACGAGGCATTTTCAACATTTGCACCGTAAAAAACACTTTTGTCACGACAAAGAAGTGCCGCACCGACCTTAAAATTTGAATACGGAGAATATGATTTCATGGATGCCTCAATTGCTTTATCTATAAGTTTGTTTTCATTCATCGCATTATCTCCTTCAAAAAACTTATTCCCTCAGTTTTAAATTCAATTCCAAAATAATCGCATATAGTGGCTGAAATATCCGTAAACGTATTTTTAACGCCTAAATTCCCCGGTTTCACATTTTGACCGTAAATCACCAAAGGAATATATTCTCTTGTGTGGTCTGTAGTGTCAGTTTTTGCAGGGTCACAGCCATGATCCGCCGTTATCATAAGCAAATCATCCGATTTTAAATAAGGAAGAAAATTATAAAGCCAAGCATCAAATTCAGTCAGTGCCGCAGCATATCCGTCAGTATTTCGACGATGACCGTATAGCATATCAAAATCCACCAAATTGACAAATAAAAGACCGTTAAAATCCTTCTGGGCATACAAAAGAGTTTTTCCCATGCCATCGGAGTTTCCCTTTGTGGGAATATTTTCGGTAAGTCCCACTCCGGCAAAAATATCTCCTATTTTTCCAACGCCGATAACATCTTTTCCTGCATTTTTTAAAACATCAAGCATTGTTGTTCCAAACGGTTTGAGTGAAAAGTCGTGTCGATTGGGCGTGCGTTCAAATCGACCTTTTGTTCCCACAAACGGTCGTGCAATAACCCTTCCGACAGCATTTTCACCCGTCAGTATTTTTCGAGCAATTTGACAATATTCGTAAAGAAGTTCAGGAGGCACAATTTTTTCATGAGCTGCAATTTGAAACACACTGTCCGCTGATGTATAAACAATCAGATCACCGCTTCTCAAATGCTCTTCTCCGTAATCATTTATCACCTGTGTTCCCGAATAGGGTTTATTGCAAAGGACTCCTCTTCCCGTTTCACGAGAAAACTCACGTATAATTTCCTCTGGAAATCCGTTCGGATATGTGGGAAGAGCCCTTTCTGAAATCAATCCTGCAATTTCAAAATGTCCCGTGGTGGTATCCTTTCCTTTTGAACGTTCTTCAAGCTTCATATAAGCCCCTTTGGGGTCTTTCGTTTGTTCACAGCAATCCACTCCGTCAATATTAAAAAGCCCAAGATCGCCCATTGTTTTCATTTTAAAAAGAGGTGATTTAGCAGCACTTTTTAAGGTGTTACTTCCTGCATCGCCAAAAATCTGAGCATCCGGCATTTCTCCAATACCAAAGCTATCAAGTACTATAAGGAACACTCGCTTCATATATCACGCCTCCCACAGATTATTATAAATAAGGGTGACTTTGCACAGGCAAAGCCCGGAAAGTCACCCTTTTAAACTTTATTCAAGATAAATTATGCTTCAACAGCTTTTGCAGCTTTAACAACACGGCTGGTTCCAAGTCTTGAAGCTCCAAGCTCGATGAACTTTTCTGCATCTTCAACACTCTTAATTCCGGCAGAAGCCTTTATCTTGAGCTCAGCAGATTTATTCTCATTGAAGATCTTGATGTCCTCTTCGTTGGCACCGCGAGAAGAATAACCGGTTGAAGTTTTAATATACTCAGCACCGGATTCAGAAACGATCTTTGTGATCTTAGCTCTTTCTTCAGCGTCAAGCTCACTGGTCTCAACAATAACTTTGAGAAGCTTTCCGTGGCAAGCAGCCTTGATAGCCTTGATTTCAGCAAGAATATCGTCATATTTCTTATCTTTCATCCAGCTGATATTGATAACCATATCGATCTCATCAGCACCGTTTTTAACAGCATCCTCAGTCTCGAAAACTTTGGTAGCAGTTGTATTTGAACCGTGCGGGAATCCGATTACGGTGCAGATCGGAAGTTTGTCACCGACATATTCCTTTGCATCCTTTACATAAATAGGGGGAATGCAGCAGGAAGCGGTGTTATATTTAATACCGTCGTCAAGCAGTTGTTTGATCTGCTCCCAAGTACAGCCGGGGGAAAGAAGGGTGTGGTCAACTTTTGCAAGAATATCTTTGAGTTCCATAATATTTACTCCTTAAGATTTAATAATATCTTTTATATTAT
>CABUCT010000048.1 GCA_902490145.1 uncultured Oscillospiraceae bacterium | reverse complement strand
CGGCAGCCCGACTGCCGCACACAGCCAAAAATTCCGCACCCGAAAATTCTCCGCCCCCAAAGGCACGGATTGCGGTGAAGTTTTAGACGCAGAATGCGATTCAGGGCTGACGCCCTGCGAGAGAGATAAGTTTAAAAGTGCCCTCAGGACACGTCTTTTGGGCGAGTTCAGATGAGTTGGTTATGGTTAAACCTATAATGAAATTATAAAATCAAAGAACTCATAACCGTCACCGGGAGTATAACTGACAGGTACGCCCACAGCGTTTTGAAAGTTTTCTACAGTGGTATCGTCTAAAAACAAATCACCTTCACTTCTGATTACCGATGACGGAAGTAAAAGACGTCCTTTTAAATCTTTATTTTTGAGTTGATTTATAATATCCTGTCCTGTAAGCAATCCGGCAACAGTGATCTTTTCGCCGAAAAAATCGTTTGTGATAGGATAGACTGCAAAGTCGATTCCCCTAAATTTTTTAGACATTTTTTTCATCAGATATTCAATTAGAGGAGCGGTCGAAACCGCCGTTGCAATTGAAAAAGAGCGGGGTTTGTTATCGGAGTCACAATCATCGAGTGCTGACAAGAAATCATCTCTTAAGGCTGCCCACATGCCAACACCGTTTTCAATTTGGCAAAAATCCTCATAAAAGCTGCTGTCAGGAATTTTTCTTTCGGCTTTTAAATAAAATTCATCAGCGGGGAAGCATAATCTTGTATCGTGAGTTTTTAAAAATTCATTTCCGAAGCTTTCCATAATATCAATAACTTCAGCAGCAGAGTTTTTGTCAAAAGGTGCAATAGGTTCAAGACCCTCACGAAATTTAGTAAGTCCAACGGGGACAGCAGCAATACTTTGCACGGAAGGATAAAGATTCCCCAAATCTTCAAGGGTTTTCTTTAATTCTTTACCGTCATTCCATCCGGGGCAGAGCACCAATTGAGTGTTGATTTTTATCCCTGCTTCTGCGAATCTGTAAAGAGCATCGAGAGCCTCTCCCGCAAAACGGTTTTTCATCATTTTTACACGAAGCTCAGGATTGGTTGTGTGTACCGAAATATTGACCGGGCTGATGTGCATTTTTATAATTCTTTGAATTTCGTGTTCGGTAAGATTTGTTAGTGTAATATAGTTCCCAAAAAGAAAAGATAATCTCGAATCGTCATCCTTGAAATAAAGTGATTTACGCATCCCTTTGGGTAATTGATCAATAAAGCAGAAAATGCATTTGTTCTTGCAGGAATGTTGTTTATCCATAAGATAGGTATCAAATTCCATGCCTGTTTCATCATATTCGTCTTTTTTTGTAAGAACAAGGGATAACGGCAAAGAACCACGCAAAATATCAAGATTAAGTTTTTTCTCGGTCATGTAGAATCTGAAGTCAAGCACATCTTCGATTTCATGACCGTTTATAGAAACCAAAACGTCCTCTGCTTTTACACCGCATTTTTCTGCAGGGGAATGGGGTGTTATGGCCGAAATCCTTACCGGCATAAGCATTCTCCTTTTAATAATAGATACGATTTAAAAACTTTAGTTACTGAAAAGGAATTGAGTCTGTAAGTAGTTTTAAATTGTATTTAAAAATAGACACAGTAATACGGGCGTACTTAAGGCACACCCGTTTACAGTTAAATATTAAGCTATTAAGGTATTATTAGTCAACCTTGATAACTTCACGATCTTTATACTGACCGCAAGCCAAGCAAACCCTGTGCGGACGTTTATATTCACCGCATTTGGGGCATTTTACGAGGTTAATAGCCTCGAGTTTCCAAACATTGGAACGTCTTTTGTTCTTTCTTGTTTTTGAAATTCTTCTTGCCGGTACCGCCATTGTCAGCACCTCCTTTATAAGATAAACACAAGGTGTTATAATACTTAATCAAAAAAACCTTTAAGAGCTTCAAGCCGTGGATCGATAGAAGATGATTTACAGCCACACTCTCCGTCATTAAGATTTTTTCCGCAAATGGGACAAATGCCTTTACAATCGGGACTACATAAAAATTTCATTGGTACACGCAGGATAATGTCATCACGGACAAGATTGTTAATGTCGACTTTCATATCCTCTGCGAGAACGAAATCTTCTGTATCCTCGCCCTCAAGAGATTGAACAACCACATATGTAAGCGGGAGTTTTTCCTCTCGAACAACCTCGTTAGCACAGAGATCGCAAGGGGCACAAAAGGAATATTCAGCGGTAAGGTCAATCATGACGATACCTGCCTTATTTGAGGCGATACCCTTAATTAATACAGGAGATTTAAAGGGAAAGTTTCCCGAAAAATCAAGATCGCTTAAATCAAGAGAAGTCTCAAAGGGAAGATCCTCGCCACCGGCGAACACACCGGTAAGATTGAGCACCATATTCTTCATTCCTTTCGAAACCTTTTAAACAGGCAAAAGCTATTATATCCATTTTGGAGTCTTTTGTCAAGAGATTTTTCGCCTTTTTACTGATAAATATAATAACTATTCTTGAACAGCTTCGAAGAAAACCATAACACCCGAACGTTTTTCCAATGAATATTTAATGCCTTCGGCCAATTCTTTTCCGGATACTATCGAAATTTCGTCTGTATTTGTGTTTTCAAGCTTATAATTTTTATTCTTGTCAAGAGTTAGTTTTACGATAAAATCTTTCTCTTCAACGTTGATATTGGATACGACTTGGAAGAAACCTTTCTCATTTTCAGGTGAGTAGAATTCCATTGCATAAAAATCTTCGCTTGAGCGTCTGCACTCCGTAAGAGGATAATAATCGCCGCTGATCATAAGTTGGGCAGCTCTTCTCCATAACGGAATCATTTTTTTAGCAAGTTCAAATTCTTCATCTGAATCATTCCACTCCAACATATCGGTTAGTGCGGGAGCCATGGCACAATGGTATTTAAATTCGTCATTCCTGTGTTTTATTATATTTCCGAAATAGCCGCCTTCATCATTGTCCCAAGCCATGTTATGAGCACGGAAGTATGGAATCCATTCGAACATAAAACGATGCTGTTTTTGTTTTGTAGGATGAACACCAAGTTCTATGTCAGTATACTGAAGGGCAATAGCACGACGCATGGTTTCCAAGTCGTTTCGACGTCCTCCGCTTGCACATGAATCGATTAAAAGACCGGGATTGCGGCGAACAAGCTCATCCCAATATTTATAGTAACCCTGAATGTGCAGATTTTCAATAGCACCTATGCGATCTTCAGTTTCATTGGCTTTCCAATGGGGCATTGGATTCATATTAAAATCCTGGCGGTAAATATCAACATGGAATTTTTTAATAAGTTTATCAATGTGATTTATAGTCCATTTCAAAGCTTCAGGATTTGAATAGTCTAATAAATAGTTTACATCATCACATTTAAGCATCCATTCGGGATGATTTTCCGAAAGCCAAGTGCCGGGGCGTACTCTTTCAGGCTCAAACCAAAGCAAAAATTTAACTCCGTGTTTTATACACTCTTCCCCCATAGGTGCGAGGCCATTCGGCCAGTTATCTTTGTTTGGTTCCCAAGTTCCGGTGGTCGGCCAGTCGTAATTACAGGGATACCAGCCGGCGTCAAACCACCAAATGTCCGGTTTTACACCTCTGCGAATGTATTCACGAAGACCTTTTACCTGATTTTCTTCGGTAGCTCCGGTAAATTCCGGATGACCGCCTGCACCGAAAACATGAAGACAAAGTTTTGGAGAAATAACCTGTCCGTCAGTATCTTTGGGACAGATATGTTTGAAGAAGAAACGTCTCCAAGAATTTCTTCCGTGATTGTCATCACCATAATATGCCTGTAAATTTATTCTTGGAGTGCGAATTATTTCACCGGGATTAAGGTACATATGACATCTCTTTTGGCCGAAGGATACTTTGGTTCCGCTTTTAGTTTTTTCAAAGTCTGCAACCCACATGCCAGTCCAGCCCACGGCAATGTTTACGCCTTTTTCGGCATTTTTAAGGCGTATATACGGTGCGGCACCGCAGCAGGAAGTTCCGCTTTCATCAGGAGAAAGGGTAAAAGGAACAGACAGATCATTTTGAAAATATTCATAACCTGTATTTTGAAGATTGTCGCCGTTCGAATAGACAAGCTCAGTATCTTTAAAATCAAGATTTCCAACAGCTATTCTGACATCTGATAGAATTTTTGTTTTTTCATTTGAAACGTTTTTAAAATAAGCAACCCATTCAGTAACTGCAAAGTCGGTATACTGTATGTATTCAACGGTGATTTCAAGTCCGTCAAGACGACCCTTTACTATGGTCGTATTGAAATTGCTGTCGGAACGGCGAAAGCTTTCTTCGGTCATCATTTCTTTTGTTATCCCTAAATATTCTTTTCCGTCATATTTAAATGAAAGAGGAATGTTTTCGGGAGTTGTGAAGGGAAGTATACAATTAATAAGTTCCATATCCTTTTTTGTTGTTTTGTTATGGATGTTCATATATTCATCTCCTGTATTTAATGTACAATAAGTATCAAGGTCAGTATAACCTTGAACAGTCTTAAATGCAAGACGTTTTTTATTAATTTGGGAATTTTTATATATAGTTTTTACCGCCGGAAAACGGTCGAAATTGTTGACATTTTAGATTAAAAGGTATATTATAATTATAACAAAGTTGTAACCAGTTGTATTTTTTCTTTTGGAGAGTATTTTTATGAAAAAGATAATAAGCTTAATACTTGCATTTTTAATAATGATGTCTTGTATTTGCATATCTGTATCGGCAAGTGGGGATTATCGAACTTGGCTTCAGAGCGACGGACGTTGGGGGTCGATATCATTCGGTAACGTAGGCGATACAATTGCAAAATCCGGCTGTGCAATAACATCTATTGCAAAGCTTATGGTGCATACTCAGGCTGTTCCTGATGATACAAGTCAATTTAATCCCGGAATTTTCTGCACATTTCTAAAACAAAGAGGAGGATTCACTGAAAACGGATGGCTTTATTGGGCTAAGGTGAATGATTATACTTCTTCGTTCAGATATGTTGATGTGTATTCTGTTGAAGGAAAATCAGCCGGAGAAAAAACTGAAAAAATAAAATCATATATTGATTCCGGATATGCCGTGGTTGTGGCAGTAAAATATTCCGGACATTATGTTGCAGTGGACAAAGTGGAAAACGGAATAGTTTATATAATGGATCCTGCAAGCAATGACCGGACAAGACTGTTTGATTCATATGACAATGCAGGGGTTATGACCTTAAGAATTTTTAAGGGTCCGACTAACGGACAGGCTTCTTCACCGAATCCTCCGACCCCGTCTGATAATTACACAGTAGGTAAGGAAGGAAGCGGTGTATACAGAATTACATCGTCCGACGGATTAAATATTCGAAGTGGAGCGGGAACTGAATATCAAAAAGTAGGAGCTGTGGGTTACGGACAAGAAGTTACGGTTACCGAGGTTTCGGGAGACTGGGGTCATATTTCATCTGGATGGATATGCTTGAGAAGCAACAGCAAGCCCTATGCCGAAATTATAAAACCGAATTTATATGCAATTTCAGTAGCTTCAACTCCGCAAAAGACGGTTTATAAATCCGGAGAGAGTCTTGACACCTCGGGACTTTCAATAACTCTTAAATTTACCGACGGTTCAACCAAAAATAAGGACTCGGATTTTACCGTGTCTGCTCTTCCGGCTTCATCGGGAGTTCATTCGATTACGGTCGATTTTATGGGCCTTAAAACACAGTTTAATGTGACAGTAGAGGATGTGAATAATTATCAAACCGGAAAATATATCGTGAATTCATCAAACGGTATAAATGTGAGAGCAGGTGTTGGCACCACAACCGACATTGTGGGGGCTCTTACTGATCAAACCGAAATATATGTTACCGAAGTGCAGGGGAATTGGGGTAAGATTTCACACGAAGGATTAAACGGCTGGATATGCCTTGATTATACCGTCTATAAACCTGATATACCAAAAGGAGATGCCAATAAAGACGGGAAAGTCTCTACGGCAGATGCTCTTTTAATTTTGCAATATTCGGTAGGAAAAAATATCCCTTCGGAATGTTCTGTTGACAACTGTGATTTGAATAACGATGGGAAAATTTCAACTGCTGATGCCCTTTTGGCACTTCAAATTTCAGTAGGGAAGAAATAAATTCCGGTTTTAAAGCTCAGATGAGAAAATTTTCAAAAAAGTGTTTACATTATAAATAATAAATGGTATTATAAGGGATGGTTATAAACTCAGATTACTAATCAGAGAGGAAAGATAAAAATGTCCAGAAAGACAAAAACGATGGACGGTAACAGTGCTGCGGCGTATGTGTCATATGCATTCACCGATGTTGCTGCTATTTACCCCATCACACCTTCGTCAAATATGGCTGAAGAAACTGATAAAATGTCAGCTGCCGGAGCGAAAAACCTGTTTGGTCAGGAAGTAAAAGTTGCAGAGATGCAGTCAGAAGCCGGTGCTTCCGGTGCTGTTCATGGCTCTCTTGCTGCCGGAGCTCTCACAACAACTTATACTGCTTCTCAGGGTCTTCTTCTTATGATCCCCAATATGTATAAAATGGCGGGTGAGTTGCTCCCCGGAGTAATTCATGTATCTGCCCGTGCAATTGCAAGTCATGCTCTTTCAATATTTGGTGATCATTCTGATATTTATGCTTGTCGTCAGACTGGCTATGCAATGCTTTGCTCTAACAATCCCCAGGAAGTAATGGATCTCGGTGCAGTTGCTCATTTGGCTGCAATCAAGGGAAGAGTTCCTTTCCTTCATTTCTTTGACGGTTTCAGAACTTCTCATGAGATTCAGAAGATTTCTGTTTGGGATTATAAGGATCTTGATGATATGCTTGACCATGATGCAGTAAATGCATTCCGTCGCCGTTCACTCAATCCTGAGCATCCGGTACAACGCGGTACTGCACAGAATCCCGATATTTTCTTCCAGGCAAGAGAAGCTTCCAACACATATTATGACAATATTGTCGGTGTTGTTGAAGATTATATGAAAGCTGTAAATGAAAAGATCGGAACCAAATATAAACTTTTCAACTATTACGGTGCCCGCGATGCCGAAAAGGTTATCATCGCAATGGGATCTGTTTGTAATACTATTGAAGAAACAATTGATTATCTTAATAAAAACGGCGAAAAAGTCGGACTTATCAAGGTTCACCTTTATCGTCCTTTCTCAGTAAAGCATTTGCTTGCTGCAATGCCGAAGACTGTTAAGAAAATCAGTGTGCTTGACAGAACCAAAGAACCCGGATCCATTGGTGAACCGCTTTATCTCGATATTGTTGCTGCTCTGCGTGATACCAAGTTTGCCGATGTCCCTGTATACACCGGACGTTACGGTCTCGGCTCAAAGGATACCACTCCGTCTCAGATTATTGCTGTTGTCCGTAATATGGATGCAAAATCTCCGAAAAAACGTTTCACTATCGGTATTGAAGACGACGTTACAAAACTTTCTCTTAAAGAAAAAGAACATCCCGACACAACTCCTAAGGGTACGACCTCATGTAAATTCTGGGGACTTGGCTCTGACGGTACTGTCGGTGCAAATAAAAACTCAATTAAAATCATCGGCGATAACACCGACCTTTATGCACAAGGTTATTTTGCATATGACTCAAAAAAATCCGGCGGTGTAACAATCTCCCACCTGAGATTTGGTAAAAAACCGATCACTTCGACTTATTATATTAATCAGGCTGACTTTGTTGCTTGCCACAATCCTTCATATGTTGATAAATATGATATCGTTGAAGATATTAAAAACGGAGGAACATTCCTTCTCAACTGTTCATGGAATGATGAGGAGCTTGACAGCCACCTCCCCGCAAAAATGAAACAGTATATTGCAAAGAACAACATCAAGTTCTATACAATTGACGCAACTCATATTGCAAAAGAGCTTGGACTCGGAGGACGCACCAACACCATTCTTCAGGCTGCATTCTTTGCATTGTCAAAAATCATTCCCGCTGATAAGGCTGTTCAGCTCATGAAAGATGCTGCCACAAAGTCTTACGGCAAAAAGGGCGAACACATTGTTGCTATGAACCATGCTGCTATCGAACGCGGTATTGATGGTTTCAGAAAGGTCACTGTTCCTGCTGCTTGGGCAAAAGCTGTTGATGCTGAAAAGGCTGAAGACGTTGTTATCGAAAATGCAGAGCTTAAAGCTTATAATAAAGACATCCTTTCTCCCGTAAATGCACAGCGTGGAGACAGTCTCCCCGTTTCAACATTTGTTGAACGTGCAGACGGAACCTTCCCGCTTGGAAGTGCTGCTCTTGA
>CABUCT010000047.1 GCA_902490145.1 uncultured Oscillospiraceae bacterium | reverse complement strand
TGCGGACTCCTTCAATAGCAATTTTTTCAACGTCCTCGTACATTTCATGAGAAGGATCGTTGGACGGGAAGTCCATTTTCTCAACTCCGACTTCAGCCTGTATTTGCTTAATGAATTCAATGATCTGCTGGTTGGCATTGTGACCAAACATAATGGCATCAAACATTTCTTCATCAGAAACACGATCTGCACCTGCTTCAATCATAGCAACAAGGGAATCTGTGGAAGCAACAGTAACTGCCATACGGGATTCTTTTTGTTGATCAAAAGTCGGATTAATAATAAACTGACCATCAATTTGACCAACGCTTACGCCGCTGATCGGGCCTTTCCACGGAATCTTAGAAATAGTGACCGCAATAGAAGCACCGATCATAGCAATAGTCTCAGGCGGGCAGTCAGGATCGACCGACATAACGGTGCAGACGATAGAGACATCATTTCTCATATCCTTCGGAAACAAAGGACGCATAGGACGATCGATAACACGGGAAGCGAGAATTGCTTTCTCAGTGGGACGTCCTTCGCGACGAAGGAAGGATCCGGGGATACGACCAACTGCGTAAAGCTTTTCTTCATAATCAACCGAAAGAGGGAAGAAGTCAACACCCTCTCTGGGCTTGTCCGCAATAGTTGCTACACAGTGTACAACCGTTTCACCATAGCGAACCAAACATTCACCGGACGCCAGTTGTGCAAGTTTGCCGGTTTCGACTGTAAGTGTTCTTCCGGCGAATTCGGTTGAAAAGGTTCTTGCATTTTCAAACATAGTATTCCTCCAAAGAATTTATTTTCTGAGGATGCAACTGTGCAGTCTTAGCAATAAACACATTATCCGATAGTTGTAAACGGGTAATCTGTTAACTGCTAAAAAACACAAGCACATCCTTTAGAATTCAAAAGCTTAAAACGGGCGGACATCAAAAGTAATGAGTCCGCCCGAAATGTGGCAACATTATTTACGAATGCCGAGTTTTTTGATGATAGCACGGTATCTTTCGATATCTTTCTTCTGAAGATATGCAAGAAGATTACGACGATGACCTACCATTTTGAGCAGTCCGCGACGGGAATGATGATCCTTTTTGTGAATCTTAAGATGCTCATTGAGTTCATTAATGCGAGTGGTAAGTACTGCGATTTGTACTTCAGGAGAACCGGTGTCTCCCTCATGTACAGCATACTCTTTGATAATAGCCTGTTTTTGTTCGTTAGTCATTTTTTCACCTCATATTTTTTAATCCCAAATCTGAGCCAAAGGTAGGTGACCCCAAAAGCCCGGAAAAGGGCGGCACATAAATGTGCTTATATACTATAACATATTATTCCCAATTTGTAAAGAATTATTTTTGTTTTGAAGCTTGTTCTGCGGCTTTATCAAAATCAATCTTTTCGGGAGAATAATATGCAATAAGCTTTGAGTTTTCTTTAAGATTATAAGTATTTGCCTGTTCATTAAGGAAATTCTCAAATTCCTCATATTTCATTGCGTGTATAACAGCATTGTGATAATATTCAAGATAGTAATCATCTTTTGACAAATCATAAAGAACGATCAGTTGATAGGTTGTACCTGCATCGTTAGAAATTACATATGCCTTTGAATATTCAAAACCTTCTGAATCAGCCTGCTTACGGTAAAGCTCATAATTCGAGGGGTTGGTATCTTCAGCAGAAAAGATTTTTGCAGTACCGGGATATATAGAAGTGTATTTTTCGGAAGAAGGTACGGTATTGTTTTCCTGAGAAGTCTGTGAAGAAGGATTTTCAGCTTCGTATTCTGTTTTTATTGTTTCAAATGTGGCCTTTCCGCTGTTGATTCTCTGTGCATATGCATCGAGTTTTGATTTGGCCTCATTTTTTTGATCCTCGGTTATTTCGGTTGCATTTCCATTCTCATCATATGTGGCAGATACAGTAGTGGAAAGAGAGTCTGCAAGAATATAATTTTTGTTGATTTGCCCCTTTATTTCATCTTCGCTGACAGCTTTTGAACCACTTCCGGGAAGGGATTCGTCGGCAGTGTCATAATAAAAATTGAAGAGTTTGCTGAGCTTATAGTTGAAAGCAATGCTTTTTTTATAGCTATCATAGCTTACTCCGTTAGATTCATAGAGCATTTGAAGATTGTTTTCCCAGTAATACTTAGCATAATTATCAACATATGATTCATCATCAACAGTAAGAGCAATGCCATTATCAGCAGACAGTTTTTGAAGAGCTGCATATTGCATGCAAAGCTGTTTTGTTCGTTCATTGACCCAATCGGTCATTGATTTTCCGTCATCGGGATGAATATAGTTTTTATAGTCAGCATAGGAGCCGATGTCAGGATTGTCACCAAGGGATTTATTAACATCGTCCATGAATTCGGAATATGCAGTATATTGCATAGACAGATAAAGACCTGACTGTATTTCGGTATCACCGATGGTCATAACAACCTCATTCTTTTTGTGGCAGGCAGTAAGGGAAAAGATCATGATTGCTGCAAGAATAATAGCTATAATTGATTTGAAATATTTCATTGTTATTCCTCCGAAAATTTATATAATCTTAATTTTTGGGTTTTCTGAAGAAAAGGACTCCGCCGCATCCGGGACCGCAATGGCAGGAAATTACGCATCCGGCAGTGGTTTCGATAACCTCCTTGAAAGGAGCAATGGACTTGATCTTTTCGATAATAAGATCAACCGATTCCTTATCGATGCCGGAATGGGTGAAGAAAATCCGGTCAAGCTCAATATCAGAAGCATCACCCAATTGATCTTCAATATATTTAATGCGGCAATCATTGATTTTTCCGCGGAATTTTTTCCCCACTACCATACCTGTTTTTGTGACAACAATGCTTGGTTTGATTTGAAGCAGATTTGCACCGAATTTTGCAACACCGGAACAACGTCCGCCTGCGTGAAGATAATCGACGGTTTCAAGAATGAAAGATACGTCCAAACGTTCAACAGCTTCCTTACATATTTCAGCAATTTCCGAAGCCTCATGACCTTCAGCCGCAAGTTCAGCAGCTTTTAACACAACAAGTCCGATGCCGGTTGATAGATTTTTGGAGTTTATCACAAAAACGTTTTCAAATTCATCAGCAGCAAGGACAGCATTTTGATAAGAGCTTGAAAGGAAATCTCCGAGTGCAATGTGAACAACTGCAGCTCCATCGGCTGTAAGCTTTTCAAAAACACTTGTATATTCACCCACGTTTACAGCACTTGAGTGAGCGATTTTTCCGGTTTTTTCATAATATTCATAAAGATCTGACGGATGTATATCAATGCCGTCACTATAACTTTTTCCATCCATTTCAACGTGAAGCGGAACGACGTTTACCCCGTATTTTTTTATAAGATCACCGGATAAATCGGCGGTACTGTCAGTGGAAATTTTAACAATTTTGGACATAAAAATCCTCCAAAGAAAAATTTATCTTGTTAATTATATCACTAAAAGCAATTTCTGTCAACAAATCAAAAATTAAATTAGTGTGATATTTGAGCAAAACCGTTAAGATAAATAATATCGTAAAAATATTAAGATTATTAAAAGCACATCACAAGTTTTAAGAACAAATCTTGTGGCATGCTTTTGATATTTATATTTTCTTTTTTGATTTCCATTTTCCCGTAAGATAATGTACAGTGAAAAAAATGAAAAGCAGCATATTATGGGCGATCATGCAACCCCATGCCGATATAAGTCCGTGTCCTAATATTTGTGTACAAACAAATGTGCCCGCAATTCGTGCACACCACATGCCGAGTACATTATATATAAACGGAGCAACAGTGTTTCCGACTCCCTGCATGATTCCTTCAATAACGATAGGCACACCGTAAAACGGTTCTGATATAGCTACCATTCTAAGAACAGTTGTACCAAGTGCAATGACTTCATGATCTTGTGAGAATAGATGCATTAACTGAGGTGAAAATATAAAGAGCAATCCACCCGAAATAATCATAAGCACGACTTCAAGAGGAAGGATAGTTTTGGCCAAGCTATGTAGCTTTTTCTCATCTTTTGCACCCCAGGCATTACCTGCAAGGGTTGCTGCTGCCGTCTGCATCCCCCAACCTGGGATATAAAAGGCGGATTCCACCGTATTGGCAATCGTGTGAGCCGCAGTTGATATTTCACCCAGTGAATTTATCATAGAAGCAAAAGCAACATATCCTAAAGATGTAGCAAATCTTTGCAGCATATTCGGAAATGCTATACGCAGACAAGATTTTAAGACTTTAAAATCCGGACGAAGACTTTGACCGCACGGAGAAATATTTTTATGATGCCAAAGCTTATATGTAATAGCTATGCCGCCGCAGGTATATGCAATGGCACTTGCAACGGCCGCTCCTTTAACATTCAGGCCAGCACCGGGTACGGTTATAATAATATTCCAAAAAGACAATTTTCGTGTTGGATAGATTAAAAAGTAATTGAGGATAATATTGATTAGGTTAACTAAAATGCCTACTTTCAGAGGCGTTTTTGTATCACCCGCAGCTCTGAGAACCGTTCCGAATATAATACTTGCGGAGCGGAAGAGCATAGGTGTATATAAAATTAAGAAATACTGTGACGCTATATCTCTGATATCGGAATCTACACGCATCCATATGGGAATTTTATCACTCAGTATTATTGTGAGAAGAGTAAAGAAGGTTCCGACAAACAGTACGGTAATCATTGCTTGTCCGGCAGCCTTTTTAGCTTTTTCGAATTTTCCCGCACCGATAGACTGAGAGATATATGCCAAAAATCCAACCCCAAGAGCAGATATTGTGCTTCCTATCAACCAGTTTACGGTGCTGGTTGACCCAACTGCTGCCGTTGCATTTGTTCCAAGTACTCCGACCATTGCAGTGTCAATATACTGAACAGCTGTCTGCATGAGCTGCTCCAGCATTGTCGGCCAAGCCAAAGCAATTATTACCGGCAACATTCCGACGTGTGCTTTTTTTCTCATTGCAGAACAATATCCTTTCTTTTAAGAAACTAAAAAATACGAATCCGATTTTGAATTTATAATTTCTGCATTATTAAAATACATATAAATATGATGAATTTATTTATTGGTAATAACAATTTCACCTTTATAATTAACATTATCCCGAATGATCTCATTCATTGCAGGAACAGATATTTTTCCTGAAAGCGGATTTTTAATGCTGATTACTGGTGTAGTAATGCTTGCTTCTACTTCAGATTTTTCAAAACACAGATCGGTGTCGATCATTTCACAGTTAATAAGCTTCAGGTTTTTGCAATAGCAAAAAGGCTGAGTGCCGATTATTTTGCAGTTTTCAAGCGTTAAGCCGTCGGAATACCATGCAAGGTATTCACCTTTTATCACACTGTTTCTCACAGTTACATTTTCGCCGTGCCAGAAAGCGTCTTTAGTGTCAAAAGTACAATTCTCAAACACCGCGTTTTTAATATATTGAAAAGAATATTTACCTTTGAATTTTACATTAGTAAAGTTTAGATTTTCTGAACGCATCATAAAATATTCACTGACAGCTTGGGTATTTTCCATACGAATATTTTTAACGAACCATCCGAATTCGGGAGAAATAATGTCGCAGTTATGAACATAAACATTGCTGCATTCACGCAATGCTTTGATTCCATGCATTTTTGTGCCGATAATTTCAATATGATTTGAATACCAAAGAGCAGCTCTGCAAAGATCGGTCATTTCCGAATCAGAAATTTTAATCATATTATCATGCCAAAACGGATACCGAAGATTAAAAAAACAGTTTTCAGCATTAATATTCGAACATTCTTTAAAAGCACTTTCTCCGTCGGCCGGTCCGTCAAATGCACAGTGGTTTACAGTAAGTTCTCGGCTTCCGTAAAAAGCACGTTCTTTATCAAAGGTTTTGTTTTCAATTACTTTCATCATATACCTCCCTTGATTTTAAAATATTATACATCAGACTTTTAAAAATATCAAATACTTATAATTAATAGCTAATTATGTTTTTCGGGCATAGATTTATAAAACAGTACGCCTTCGGAATTCTCGTCTAAGACAGAGGCTTGAGTAAGCTCTGGAATGTTATTTTAATGACGAGCTGAAATATGAACTAAAATATATTTGGCCTGCGACACTTGCACTGCTGCCTGTAGGCGGGCAAGTTCGTATAAAATTTAGATATGTGTTAATTTTACCTATAATTCATTAATAATTTGTGTTTATCAATGTTTGAAAACAAGGATTTTTACTGGGAAACTTCTTTGACTTAACCGAAAGTTTCGATAACAAAAATCAGCAACCGAAAGAATTAATACCTTTCGGTTGCTGATTTTTATCAATTATATATTATTTAGATTATGAAACACATTTAAGTGTTTCGATATAAAAACTTCACTAATATTGCCCGGCTTAGAGAAGTCCACGGCAATTACATAATAGAATTTTTAAATTGTGTATATGCATTAATTAGAGCTGAATTTTGCCAACAGCAGCCTGAAGAATTTTAAGAGCGTCAGAGGTGGTAACAGTTCCGTTTTTGTCAATATCGGCCGCAGATTTTTGACTTTCTGTAAGCTCTTTTTTACCAACAGCAGCCTGGAGAGCTAAAAGTGCGTCGTAAGAAGTAATATCACCGTTTTGATCAACATCTCCGAGCTTTATAATGAACAAAGAATCATATTTTGCACGGGAGTCTAAAAGAATTTGGTAGTTGGGAATAGAATTTACAACGTCATTGCCGTAAGTAAGCTTAAGATTTTCAACCGAATCTTCGGCAGCTACGATGTTTTCAAGACTGTCTTTAGTTACTTCACCTATAGCATTGATGAGTTGAACAGTATTATTAATCAATGCTTGTTTGCTCTCAAGCTGTTCATAGGCATCAAGAGCGTCTAAAAGCACGGTTTCATTTTCCAAGTAAGAATCAATTGTATCAACGTCACCATATTTTTCCACCAAAGCATTGTATGCATCGGAGGCGTCAGTAATTTTTGCTTTGCATTCGTCAGTATATTCTACTGTTCCGATGGCGGCTATTTTTGAGTCAACATCAGCAATTTCCTGAAAATCAACATTTATTTCAATTGATATTGATGTAATAATAAATCCGGTCTTGTTCCCGATAAGCAGGGAAGAAGTATAATTTCCGGCTTCGGTAACTTCATAAGGAACTGAAACCAATCCATTGTCTGGGATATCAGATTTTGCTATTTCTTTTTTGTATTGTGATACACCGTCTTTGGCAATGTCAAGAGTAAACAGTGTTCCTTCTGCATCCTCTTCGATGTTTACGAAAGTGTAATTGAATTTGTATTTACCTTTAGAAAGATTAATTCCGGCGTTACCGACAAGCATTGTGTTGTCGCAATTGCCGACATTAGCCTTTGATACGTGAATACCTGCCGGCAGAACGATTGAAGATATCGGCTCTGCATCAGGATGCTTTGGATTTACACCAAAGGATTCTTCGCTCATTATATTATCATTACCGCAATCAAGTGTTTGAATCAGAGTATTTGAAGGATTCTCTTTGTTGCCAAGATCGTAAACAAAGCATTTATAAACACGCACATATCCTACACCGTAACTCTCTTTTGTTTCATACTTTGTTTCAGATGTAATGTGATTGTAATATATACGTGGTTCACCAACACCGCTTTCTCTGGCACTAAGTTCCAATGAAACTGTTTTATATTTATGTCCGTAAACGGGGTCATATTCATAACCGTCAATTTTGTCATAATCGGATTTTAAAAGTCCGTTAGAGAAATAAGTGTTTTCAGGTGCTGGTTTTGATACTGATTGATTATGCATGTCAGCAAATAAAATCGGTTCGTCTTCATCTCCCTCTGCCACTGAATCAATATAAACCTGAACATCATAACGATATGTATGATGAGCTTTTAAAGCGACAGTATTTCCATAACTTGCATATCCTACCATACCACTGCAGTATGCACCGGCAGTTTGTCTTCTTGTATAGATGTTATAAAGAGATTCATCACCAAAGACAAGATCGTCGTTCTTAAAAGAAGAAGCATTCCATGATCTTGAAGTGATATATTCCTCTTCTTGGTCGGCTGTAATTTTGGTATTCCCATTCTGCTTATTGCCGATGTTATCACTTGCTGAAACACCTAACATACCCACAGAAACGACACTACCGGCCATAAGAAAAGATAGGAACAATGACAGGGCTTTTTTTGTTTTTTTCATAAAAGAGTATCCTCCTAACAAAGAATGAATAGAGTTTTGCTGATAATGTATTGCCTAAAGCGATAATAACATAGATCTGCACAAAATACAACAATCTTTTTTGTAAAATCTAAGTAAAATGTAAATAAATTTT
>CABUCT010000046.1 GCA_902490145.1 uncultured Oscillospiraceae bacterium | reverse complement strand
TCGCATAAAAAAATCCCTCCAAACTCGAAAACGGGTTCGGAGGGAAGTTGAATTCTCATCTGGGCGTGTTTATACTGCCCACCAAAGCACCGTTTTTTTATTTGGTGGGCTGTGCTGCCAAATATTTATGAAATTATTTCTCTTGCAACAAGAGATTATATGCCCTATTGTAAGAGATTTCAGACCGTTTCATAAGAAGCCTCGTTTCTGTAAAATATATATAGTATGATTTTACAGGCACAAGGTGGTGAGCTTATGGACGAAAGAAATAATGATTTTGACTTCGATTTTACGCCAATCGGTCTGGCTATCAAAAAAGCCAGAACAGCACAGGGTATGACAAGAGAACAGCTTGCCTGTATCGTTGACTACGACCCAAGGCATTTACAGGCGATTGAAAATGAGGGGCAAAAGCCGAGTCTGGAGCTGTTTATTCAGCTTGTGACGATGTTCAACATTTCGGTTGACGAGTACATATTCCCCAATAAAGAAGTCAATAAAAGTTCCGCCCGCAGACGCTTAGACGCACAGCTCGACAATTTAGATGATAAAGAACTGTCCATTGTAGAAGCAACCGTCAATGGTTTATGTAAGGCAAAGGAGCCAGAGGATTAAAACCTCTGGTTTTCTTTTGCACATTTACGCTCTACGAATAATATTTAATCTGTGTCCCATACGGCTTAACAATTCATTGGTTATGCTTTCTGCACTTTCAGCTACCATCGGTGCTGTAATTTCTTCCTTTCCATCTTTACCAATCAGCGTTGCAATACTTCCAGTCTTAACATTGGGAATATCTGTTACATCAACTGCAAGTTGATCCATACAGATTTTTCCGACAATAGGGGCTTGCCGTCCACCAATCAGCACATAACTATTTCCACAAGACAGATTTCTTGGAAAACCATCTGCATATCCAATTGGTAATATGGCAATTAAACTATCTCGGGTTGCAGTAAAAGCCCTGCTATAACCAACACTTTCGCCCTGCTTTATCTTCCGAATTAAAACAACTTTTGCTTTCAAAGAAAGTACAGGTCTTAAATCAAGTTCTAATTTTGTTTTGTCATTAGTAGAGCTTAAAACACCATACAGAGCAACACCCACTCTGATATAATCACATTCAAGCTCTGGATAATTCAATAATCCATAACTACTTTGGATATGTACTTTAGGTATATTCAAACCGCTGTTTTTCAGCCAATCAAGCACTTTATAGAAACTGCCTATTTGCTTGTTTGTAAATGCAACATCATTTTCTTCAAGGCTGTCAGCCGCACACAAATGTGTAAAAATTCCCGCAACTTTGATGTGCTTCAAAGAAAAAGCTGCAAGGATTTTATCCTTATCTTCTGTGCTAAATCCAAGTCTGTGCATACCAGTGTCAATTTTAATATGTGCTTTAATGTCATATCCCTGTTTATTTAAAAGCAACGAATACCTATAATCTATCAAGGTTTGTGTCAGCTCATACTTACAAAGTTCTTTTGCCCTTGAAGGCGATGTATAGCCTAAAATTAGGATTTCGCTAGAGATGCCATATTTTCTCAATCGGATACCTTCATCAATGGTAGCTACCGCAAATGAAGAAACTCCTATCTGCTCAAGATATGTCGTCACTTCATACATACCGTGACCATAGGCTTCCGCTTTTACAACCGCCATCAATTCACATTTAGGTGACATTGCTTTTTGCAAAGTGTTTACATTATGCGCTAAATTATTTAGGTTGATTTCCAGATACGCTCTATCCGTATCGGCGGTATGTTTTGCCTTTTTCGGTTTCAGACGGCTCAATAACGCTGTTATAACCACTGCGAATACTACCGCTGCAAAGCAGACCGCAATATAATGAACAAGGCTGTTTTCAACAAGCAGGCTTTGTAGATGCAGTAATTTGGCAAACAATCGTATTACAACAATCATAAACGGATGAATGATATAGATAATCAATGATATTGTCCGTAATCCTGTGCGGCGTTTTCCTCTAAAGTGCAGAAGAAGATTAAATAAGCAATACACACTCGGAAGTAAAAGCACATACATACTGTCATGTTTCTGTATATCAAAATGATGTAAAGTAAGGGCTTCTCCAAACATAAGGGCAAAACAAACTATAAATCCTACTATACTTCTTTTTAACGATAGCCTGTTTTGATTATCAGAGATATATCCACCAAGCACAAAAAAGATTGGGGCAAAAAATATTCCGTTTCTTGTGTAATCTGTTAATTGGAAGATTAGATTGTAAAAACCATTTAAGCAGGAAACGCTTTTCACAATTCCATAATAACTATCTCCAAATAAGCCTATGATATAGAGTACAGAAGCTATCAAAAAGGCTTTGCGATAATGAATTTTCTTTACCAGATACCACGCAATCGCCGCACCTATAATAGACGCAGGAAGATACCATAAATGGTATAGAGTACCATCAAATACAATATCCTTTATGATGTTTGGTAATAGGTTATCCATCTTGAAATAACCGTTATAAACATTGATAGGTATGTATAAGAGTATTGCAACCCCGTAAATTAAGGTTGTCTTTTTTATAAAAGCTTCCAGCTTTTCGGCATTACAGGTATATCTGGAAATCAGAAAAAATCCAGATGTCATAAAAAAGAACGGAACGGCTACACGGGATACAATGCGTGTAAATATAAAGTTGCCTGTTTCACTAAAAGAAGAGAGAGGCGAAGTATGAATAGCAACAATCAATAAGGCTGCAATAAATCTAAAATAATCAATGCCAGAATAGCTTTCGTTTTTAGTCATCTGTTTTCCTCCATATGGTCACAACAAAACCGTCTATGTTATTACCAGAAATCTGATAAACACAATTTTCTGGTATTTTTATCAGCGTTTTGTCGTCTTTTGCAGGAACATAATATATTTCAATCTCAGCTCTGTGAGCCTGCTCAAAAAGATATTTTTTATCTTCCAGATAGGCTTTTATAAATTGTGTGTATTCTTCAAGTGAAAAACCATTTTCCTGCATAATTTTTGAGTGTGGGTATCCTACATATCGAAAATGCCACGGCTCGTGTGAAATTCCCGTGATTTCTTCTTTGTCCTTTGCATAGCGTTCGATAAATCCATAGTCTGGGGCTGCTTTTCTAAACTCATTACAGATACCGACATAGGGGAAATCGGGACGGATAAAATCTATTTCTTTTTCGTTCAATCCCAAATCAATAGCAAGTCCTGTCTGATGTTCGCTATGATTTGGCAGGGCAACATATTTTCTTGTAAAATCCTCTCCATTATCTTTGAGAGAGCCGTCATATATGGCTGTCTGTTCTTCTAATGAGCGATAACCGCTTACAGGAACGATAGAGTTACCTGCCGAGATTTTTTCAAAAATAAGCTGCAAAACATTTGCCACATCACGCTTCATAAGAATATTTGGAAAGCGTACATCAGCAGGAACTAAACCCTTTACATTGTTATCTCGTAGCGGATAATTTTTGTTGACGAGCAGCAAATTTCCACAATAAATTTCTTCCTTTTCAAGCTCAATCGTTTTCATCATTCCACATACAGACCTATCAGCTTATCCAACATTTGGGCGAACGATAGACCAATGCCTTTCATCATATTTGGATAGCGACTGTGCGAGGTAAAGCCTGGTATTGTGTTTACCTCATTAAATACAATTTCGCCAGACGGTGTATAAAACATATCCACTCTGGAAAAACCCGAACAGCCCAGAGCTTTATATATGGTTACAGCCGTTTCTTGTATCCGTTTTTCTGCTTCGGCATCAATCCTTGCAGGCATATATATCTTTGAAGATTTAAGTGTATATTTCTCTGTATAATCAAAAAAGCCGCTTGACAGTTCGATTTCATCAACTCTGCCGACAATCAGTTCATCTATACCAAGTACCGCACAACCAACCTCAAAGCCGTTTATGGTTTCTTCAACAATGACTTCCGCATCGTGTTCAAACGCTAATTGTATAGCGTTTTCAAGTTCCTGCTGTTTAGTTACTTTTGTTATTCCAAATGACGAGCCTGCACGGACAGGCTTCACAAATAATGGATAGCTTAACTCCTTTTCAATTTTTTTCAAGGCTGCCTTTTTGCCAGAGAATTTGAAAGTTACTGATTTTGGAACAGAGATACCCTCAAGGCTGACAAGTTTATGTGCCTTATCTTTGTCCATACAAAGAGCAGACGAGAGTGTATCACACCCAACAACAGGTATTGCTGCTAATTCAAATAATCCCTGCAAAGTACCGTCCTCGCCGTTCTTGCCGTGCAATACAGGAAATATCAAGTCAACCTTGATGATGTAGAATTTTTCTTCCTTAAATTCTATAAAGCCTTTTACAGAACGGTTTTGCGATACCGCAACAGAATACAGGTTTTCGTTATCCTCAAACCAAGTATTATTTGCAATCTTTTCTTTTTTGCCTGTGTAATGATACCAGTCGCCATTTCTGGTAATTCCAATAGGAACAATGTCAAACTTTTTAGTGTTGATATTCTCAAAAACGGCAGATGCCGACTGCAAGGACACCTCGTATTCCGTTGAATTTCCTCCAAAAATGATTGCTATTCTTTTCTTAATCATCATTTGCACCTCTTTCTTCAATTTCTATTTCTCCATCAAGTTCATATCCGATTTCACATCGGTTAATATACAGTTCTTTTTGACTATCCTTGCCAGTTGTTATATCCTTTTCGGTACGGCAAACGGAAGCAATTTGATAAACTTTTCCGTTTTCCCTCACATAGGAAACTGATGAATTATAAACTTTATATTCCATATTCACCGAGTTTTGGGATAGAATACTTCCATACATATACTCGTCATCAAATTCCACCACAACTTGAAATGTATTATCCGTATCGTTACAGATTTTCAAGTCTAACCATCCCTCGTTGATTGTTGCATCAGTTCCACACGGCAATTCTTCCGTTGTAGAGGGAAACGATTCTACAGCGTGTCCGTGTCGTTCAATCACTGTCAATGGAGTGTGTAAAAACAGCCAAAACAGCATATTGCTAAGCTGACATAGTCCGCCACCATAAGAACCGACAATTTTTCCGTTAACAAAGTTTAATCCGTCCTTGTATTTTTCTTGTCTGTCTGCCCATCTGACGAGTTGCCAAAAAGAAAATGTTTCATTTGGTTTGATTGCAATTTTGTCAATCGTCGTGGCAGCCAATTTCAGATTATGTACTTTGTTTCTTTGATACTTCATATCAAAACCGCTATTTGCGTTCATCATAAGGGATGAGGTTTCATAAACCTTATAGGGCAGCAATGCTTTCGCTTTGCTTTTCGCATACCTACTTCCGTCCATTTGCATTTTCAAGTAGAAAAGTTTTTTTCTTTGCCACTTACGAAGAGGGAGCAGAAAAGGTAATACTTCTGTTATTCTTTTTCTCGGCATATAGATTGCTCCTTTCTTCCCAAAAACAAAACACCCTTGTTTTGGTACTTATAATTGTACCAATAACAAGAGTGTCTTTTATCTGTTTACACAAACGGTATTCTATTTTCTTTCTACGGAAATTCTTACAATTTCCTTACGACAGAGGAATGACGACTTCAAAACAAGTTATACCATTCGCACTGTCTGCTGTTATTGTTCCGTGATGCAGTTCAACAATTTCTTTTGCAATGGCAAGTCCCAAGCCAGCTCCACCGCTGCTTGAATTACGTGCAGTATCCAAGCGGAAAAACTGTTCAAATATCCTATCCAATTTTTCTTTTGGAATGGTATTTCCCTCATTGATTACTTTTACACACACATTATTGTTAAATAGTTCAGCGAATACTTTGATATTTGTTCCTTCGTAACTATAATTTACGGCGTTTCTTAGCAAATTATCAAAAACTCTTTGCATTTTATTTATATCACAGCTTATCATTATGTCTTGCGGTGCGTTAAGCTCACAATTTAAGTGTTTGTTTACAAGCATAGGTTTGAACTCGTATGTAATTTGTTCAAGCATACGTGTTAAATTCACTTTGCCGTACTCAAGGGAGATATTAGAGAGGTTAAACCTTGCAATTTCAAAAAACTCATTTATCAAATCTTCAAGACGCTCCGCTTTTTCCAATGATATTGATAAATAGCGTTCTCTCAATTCGGCAGAAATCTGCTGCTCATCCCGTAATAATGTCAAATAGCCGATAACCGATGATAAAGGCGTTTTCAAATCGTGTGCAAGATACATTACAAGGTCGTTTTTTCTCTGTTCCGCTTCCTTCACAGTTCTTGCATTATCCAACGCTTTCTCACGAACTCTGTTCAATTCGTTTTCAGCATAAAACATTTCATTTGGCAAGACAATTGGCTCATCGGAAGGGACTACTAACTGTTCCGTAGCTACGACAACCTCATCCAAATAACGAAGCGGCTTGGAAATGAAATAGTAAGTAATAAAGACCCAGCCTATCAAAAAGGTAATGCCTAAAAACAAAATAATATATTCTTTAACGGTTTGTAAAAGTATGTATAAAGGATCATCCGGCTGCCAGATGAACATCATACAAAATCTCCACGCCACAAAAACAAAGAGCATTACTCCTACAACATAACCGATTATGGATATTACATACTGCATCAGTAGTTTCCGTGATACTGCACTACGCTGTTTTATTTTATTTCTTCCTGATTTATTCAATGGTATACCCCACTCCCCACACAGTTTTAATAAACTTCGGCTT
This sequence comes from uncultured Oscillospiraceae bacterium, assembly GCA_902490145.1. Lineage (GTDB taxonomy): Bacteria > Bacillota > Clostridia > Oscillospirales > Acutalibacteraceae > UMGS1484. Next base: position 1,708 of record CABUCT010000046.1, on the reverse strand, counting down.
CTTGGCAGGCTCTTTCATTTTCTCTCGCAGTCTTCCGATATGAGCCATAACAGTATTATTATTATCAAGGAATTTCTCACCCCAAACATTTTCAAACAGTTCTTCAGATGAGATAACTTTTCCCTTATTTTCACATAGATACCAAAGAATCGAAAATTCAATAGGAGTTAATGCAATCGCTTTTCCATATAATGTACACTTGTGGGTATTCTTGTTTATAATAAGTCCCCTTATATCATATTCTTCAATTGGAAGTTCCTTCACCTCATCAATAGCGGCATTATTATAACGAACATAACGCCGAAGCTGTGTCTTTACTCTTGCAACAACTTCCAGAGGATTAAAGGGCTTTGTAATGTAATCATCAGCTCCGATAGTAAGTCCCATAATTTTATCAGTATCTTCGACCTTTGCAGTCAGCATTATAATGGGATAAAAATACTGCTCTCTAATTTTCTGGCAGATACGAAAACCATCGACATCTGGTAGCATTACATCCAAAATTACCAAATCCAAGTTTTGTGACTCGATACATTTGAGAGCATCTGTACCATTATAAAATTTATGTACTGTGTAACCATCATTTTTTAGATAGACCTCAATTAAATCGGCTATCTCTTTTTCATCATCAACTATTAAAATATTTTCATTCATATTATTTGCACTCCACATTAACCTCGTCTGGCAAGGCTTCCATAATATCCCCAAAATCACAATTCAAACATTCACATATTGACAATAATACGGGGAGCGTAACATTCTCATTTTTACCAAGTTTAGCAAAAGTGCTTTTGCTTGCTCCGATAGCATCTCTAAGCTCACCTTTTTTCATATTCTTATCAATTAAAAGTTTCCAGAGTTTATTATAACTCACTCGCATTTAGCTCACCTCATTAGTATGTTTTTTTCATTATATCATCAAAAGTCCAGAAAAGCAATACTTGGGTTCGCATATTCAAACTTTAGTCACAAATGCGTAGGATATGTATGAAACCGCCTGCTATACAAGCGGTTTCTGTTTTTATTTCGTGTTTTAATAGGCAGGGACACCGTAACCGAGGATTTCATAATATCCGACAGGATATTGTTTCTGCCTGCAGGTGTCGCCAGAATTACCCTCAACGGTGTAAACGATGCCGTTCTCGACTTTCTCAACAATTCCCGTATGGTCGGAAACGCCGTCCTGTCCGTTTTCATCGTCCCAATCAAAGAAAATGATTTGACCTGCCGACGGCTCAAAGTCGTTGTCCTGCCATTGCCCACGGTCTTTGAACCATTGCACCCCGTTGACGCAGCCTGCGAATTTCGGTATCACGCCACTGTCGATATAGCCGCACTCATTCGCACACCAACTTACAAAGCAGGCGCACCATTCTGCACGCCCGTCAAAGCCGTACCAAGACCAATAGGGCTGACCACCCACATTGCCGACCTGCGACAAGGCAACGGTCACGATTTCACCGTCACCAACAGAGATACCGTAAAGCACCGCAGACCAGAGCGAATTGTTTTCCTCGGCAAGTAATTCCGATAGCTGCTGTCGCTGTTCCTCATTAAAGCCGTACAGGTCTGCCATTTCATCGGCAGTCTTGTGGCTAACCGTGATATACAGATAAGTCCGTGTAACGGTGGTTTCGGTCTGCACGATGTTCCCGTGACCGTCGTCGCTCTCGGTTATCTGGGTTTCGGTCTTGCTTTCTGTCCTGCT
>CABUCT010000045.1 GCA_902490145.1 uncultured Oscillospiraceae bacterium | reverse complement strand
GTATGTTTTAGAGTCTTTCCTATAATTTTTGAAAGCACCCCTGAAACAAATAACAGCAAAAGCAACAATACTATGAACGATATTATTCGCAAAAACGAAATAAATGCAGGTTTGATAACATTATTAGTTATTCCATTGCTTACAGAAATAATATTTCCATCAGGAACCTTACTTTTTGTATATTCAGGTGTTAATCCGCAGGTTTTTGCAATTTTCATAATGAATTTATCCTGGGAAAACAATCTGTCTATTGTTTCGTCTGCCGTATCTCCGATTTCTTCTTGAACCACATTATCAACCGCCGTGGAAATACGTTCTTCAAAACAAATGTTATATATTAACTTTGCCGATCCCGCAGACAGTGCAAATGCAAGAACAACTGCTAAAATAGTTCCTACGACAGAAACCGTCATTCGAATAAAGCCTTTTCTTATGCCGATAACTACGGATAAAACCAAAATGGCCAGTAATATGATATCTAATACGAAATTCATAAATACTTCTCCAAGATTGTGTAATTCAACATAATTTTAACACTATTATAAAACAAATTCAATACACATAATTATATTTTTACAAACTCAAGTGTAGAAGAGCAAAGACATGCCACACCCGAATTCACCGAAACAATTCTGTGTGCATCCGCATCAAGATTCTTTGTTTTCTTTTTTACTCCGTTTTTATTAAACAAAATAATTGAATCGTTGGATAAAGCCACAACATTTTTGCCTTTCATGGAAACAGCGTTTGCCGGACAATCAAGATCCACCGTTCCGATGTTTTTCATAGCATTATTGAATATAAGGATAATGTTATTTTCATCGTCATTAAACTTTTGCACTGATATGACAACGCCATTTTTGTTTTTGGCAAAACAGGATATTTTTCCATTTTCAACTGTATAATCAGTCCGTTTTCCACTTGTGTTTACAGAAGTAAGCATATTATTGAAGACACCTACAACATATCCTCTGTTATAATTAAGCGACGCTATAACAGACTTTTCATAAGTCTGTTCTGTCAAAATTTTACCGTCTTTTACTCTGAAAATCAATATCTGGGATATATATTCTCCGCCCTGTGCTGCAAGAGTTCCTACCGACATATACTTTCCGTTTCTGGAAAGGGCAAGCGATACAACCTGTCGATCAGAAGAATGCCACTGCATTTTTTGGTCTCCGTTTTTTGAATATACAGTTACATCACTAACATATTTATCAGAATAAGATGCTATTGCAAAACTACCGTTTTCAGCAATACCGGCAGTAATTATCTCGTTTTCAATATCAATGTCATAAAGCAGACGCGTTCGATTTTCAACTCTGAAAGATGAACCTCCCCTATCATATACGAGTATCCTTGAATCACTGGTGACAATAGCCGGATTTGAGAAATTGTGAGTTCGATTAAAAATAATCTTTCCGTTCTTTTTATACAACATTACCGAAGAATCTCCGAGCAGAACTATATCATTTCCGGATGAGGCAATATTTCGACTTGCTGAAGCAGAGATACTAACCGGGAACCCCTTCCCTGTACCAAGTCCGGAAAAGAAGTTGCCGGTATACTCTATGAGTCCCACCGGAAGAGCAATATTTACTGTAATAATTGCTGCAACAACAATTGCAACCGCTATAAAAAATTTTTGAAAACCGCTCTTTTTTTTGGGATTTTTTATTACGGTCATCCCGTTCTTTTTTTCAACTTTTTTAATATTTTTCTTAAACAAATGAAATGTTTTTAAATTGATTTTCTTTTTATTTTCAGCATTTTTCTCTTTCGTTTTTTTAGGTTTTGACCGTTCTTTATAAGCTGTTTCAGCCTTTTGACCTATATTCTTATGTTTTATATTTGAACCACCAGACGTTCTGTCGTTCATAAAAGGAGTAGATATGTTATAATTTTCATTCGTTGACTTTTTAGTCAAATTAATATCATTTGATTTTTCATTATTTCTTGTAATATCCGATTTGGTTGATTTTGCTGATTTTTTTTCTTTTTCGAGCTTTTCTAATTTAGGCGGACGAGTAGTTTTTTCTTTTTTTACTTTTTCCTTACTTTCTGATTTTTTTTCATTTTTTTTATTTGGCTTTGCGTGCTTTGGAGTATACTTTGACGAAACTTTTCCAAAGTTCTCCTGTATTTGATCATCAGTTGCCGCAATCACTCTAAAATCTTTGATTTTATCATTGTTATCGCTCATTTTTTCACCGCCTCAATAATAAACCTTATTTAAATAAAGTCCATGTGCAGGTGCTGTAGGTCCTGCATATTTACGATTTTTGGATTCAATTATAACAGGTATTTCCTCAGTAGAAATACGATTTTCTGCAACCCTTAATAATGTGCCGACCATAATTCTGACCATATTGTAAAGAAAGCCATCGGCACAAACACGGAATATCACTTTATCTCCATGCCTTGTAATCTCGGAAATCATTACAGTGCGGGTCTTATCTCCTTCCTTTGCCCCAACTGAACAAAACGAAGAAAAGTCATGCGTACCTATAAATTCTTGTGCTGCCCTATTCAGTAATTTTTCATCGAGTTTATGAGGATAATGAAGTGCACGTTTTTCAAAAAAAGCATCTCTGCCTTTAGAATTTTCAATTATATATACGTATTCTTTAGCTTTACAAGAATATCGGGCGTGAAAATCATCTGCCACGATATTACAATTCAATGCCCCGATATCCGAAGGTAAAAAATGATTTAATCCTCCAACCAGTTTTAAAGGATCTAATTCTTTTGCACTGTCAAAGTGGCAACAATACATTTTTGCGTGTACACCGCTATCAGTTCGGCTGCATCCGGAAAGATGCGGTCGAAATCCGATGATCTTTTCAATAGCATCCTGCACCACAGGCTGTACTGCAACGGCATTTTCCTGAACCTGCCATCCATGATATGCTGTACCTATATAGTTTATAGTGAGTAAATATCTCATAAAAACCTCTAAACCAGCAATGAATAAATAATTCCTTCACAAAATTTATTTGAAAAAATTATTATCCCAAGCAACAATACAAAAACAATTATACTTACATAATCTCTGTAAGCCGTTTTCATTTGTTTCATTCGCGTACGTCCTTCTCCTCCGTGATAACAACGACATTCCATAGCATCTGCGAGCTCTGACGCACGTCTGAATGACGATATGAGAAGGGGAATAAGTATCGGAATAAGTGCTTTAACTCTTTTAGTGAGCCCCCCCGATTCAAGATCCGCACCTCTTGATTTCTGAGCACTCATAATTTTGTCGGTTTCTTCAATAAGAGTCGGAATAAATCTTAATGCGATAGTCATCATCATTGCAAGTGAATGAACATCAATCTTAATACATTTAAGCGGAGAAAACAGCCTTTCAATCGCATCTGTCAGCTCGGTGGGAGAAGTTGTGTATGTTAAAATCGAACTGCACATGATAAGAATGCATATTCTGGCCGACATATAAATTGCTGTCGTAACACCGCCGCTTGTAATGGTAATTTTCCAAAAATGAAGTAAAACTGTACCTTTACTAACATAAAGAGCATTTAAAATAGATGTTAATATTATTATGGGAGCAACCGGTTTAAGTGTTTTTAAAAACATCTTAATGGGTATATTAGTAAGTCCAATAAAAATTCCCAAAAATAGTGCTGTAATTATAAGGGATATTGCATTTTTAGAAACAAATGTATAAACAATAAACGCAACTGTAAGAATTATTTTTACTCTTGGGTCAAGTCTGTGTACTACTGATCTCGCAGGATAAAACTGTCCGAAAGTGATGTCATTAAGCATCTCACATCCCCCTTCCGTTTAAAACACGGCAAATTTCGTCTACCGCACCATCAATGGTATAAATCCCATCGTCAAGCTTTATTCCTCTTGATTTGAGTTCCAAAAATATTCTTGTGATTTTCGGAACATCAAGACCCATTGAAATCAGCTTTTCAGCCTTTGAAAAAACCTCTTTCGGGGAAGCGAACATTTCATTTTTTCCGTTATTCATAACAAGTACACGATTAGAAATTCCGGCAACATCCTCCATATTATGAGAAACAAATATAACTGATGCCCCTGTTTTCTCATTATAATTTTTTATCATATCCAAAATCATCTGACGCCCGCGAGGATCAAGACCTGCGGTCGGCTCGTCCAAAACAAGTACTTCCGGCCGCATTGCCACCACTCCGGCAATAGCCGCACGACGCTTTTCCCCGCCTGATAAATCAAAAGGAGATTTTGAAAGCAGACCGAAATCAAGCCCCACAAGCTCTGCTGACTCAATAACACGCTGTTTAATTTCAGCTTCGTCAAGTCCCATGTTTATCGGACCAAATGAGATGTCCTTTTCGACAGTTTCTTCAAAGAGCTGATATTCAGGATATTGAAATACCATTCCAACTCTAAACCGGTAAAGTCTTGTTTTCTTGGGATCGGCAAAAATGTCTTCTCCTCCGACAAGTACTCTTCCGCTTTCGGGTTTTAAAAGTCCATTAAGCATTTGAACAAGGGTAGATTTACCGGAGCCGGTATGTCCTATAATACCGACTATTTCGCCCTTTTCTATTTCAAAGCTGACATCAGTGACCGCATTCTTTCTGAAGGGAGTGCCTTCACCGTATACATATCTTAATTTTTCCGCAACAAGTATAGACAAATTTTATTTCCTCTTTTTATGACAGTAATTTTTCAAGTGAATTCACACACTCATCCACAGTAAGCGGCTTATCTGATAATTCAATTCCCCGCTCTTTAAGCTTTCTTGACAATTCATACGGAATAGGCAGCGTGAGTCCAGTCTGCTCAAGACGGTTTGCATTTTCAAACACCTTTTTCGGCGTTCCGTCAAGAATTATTTTGCCCTTTTCCATTACAACCACACGATCGGCACAAACTGCCTCGTCCATATAATGAGTTATCATTACAACGGTCATTCCAAACTTTTTGTTCAGATTTTGTACGATATCTATTATTTCTCCTCTTCCTCTTGGATCAAGCATTGCAGTTGCTTCATCAAGCACAATACATTCGGGATTCATTGCAAGGATTCCCGCAATTGCCACACGCTGTTTTTGACCTCCGGAAAGCTTGTGTGTCGCGTGTGTACGATATTCATACATTCCCACATCTTTCAGAGATTTTTCAACACGCTTAATAATTTCCTCTCTCGGTATTCCGAGATTTTCCGGTCCAAACGCCACATCTTCCTCAACAATAGTCGATACTATCTGATTATCCGGATTTTGAAAAACAAGTCCGACTGTTTTTCGAATATTTAACTGGTTACTTTCATCAGCGGTATCAATTCCGTTTACAGTGACAGTTCCGCTGTCGGGCAAAAGAGTTCCGTTAAGCATTCGGGAAATTGTTGATTTTCCCGATCCGTTATGCCCAAGCACAGCAACAAAGCTTCCACGTTCAACTGAAAAATTCAATCGGTCAAAAAGCAGCGTTTTTTTGTTATTCTCAGCTTCGTTGTAACTGAATGTTATATTTTTTAGGTTTATTATCTCGTCCAAAAGTCTTTCTTCCTTATTTTTTAATCCATATTGATGTTGCTCCGCAGGGCAAAACAAGTCCACTGTTGCTGACCGGCAATCCTATTTCGTCACATATTACCTCTCCGCCCAAAGACTTTGCAAATATTTCATTCAGCATATATCCGCAAACGCCCGCAGAAAGTCCGGTTGTATAAGAATTCAGCACCAAAAATGTTGAATCTTTGTTTACAAGCTGACGGCAGTCAAGCAAAAACTCATAAAGTTTTTCTTCAAGCTGCCAAACCTCTCCCGAAGGACCTCTTCCATATGACGGCGGATCAAGAATTATTCCGTCATAAATATTTTCACGGCGGATTTCTCTTTTGACAAACTTAACGCAATCATCAACGAGCCACCTTATCTTTCGGTCTGAAAGCCCCGAAAGCTGAGCGTTTTCCTTTCCCCAAAGCACCATACCCTTTGAAGCGTCAACATGGGTCACACAAGCTCCGGCTTCGGCACAAGAAAGTGTTGCCGCTCCTGTATATCCAAACAGATTTAAAACCTTCATTGATTTTTCACTCTCAGAAATCAATTCACGGCAAAAATCCCAATTAACCGCCTGTTCAGGGAAAAGCCCTGTATGCTTGAATCCCATTGGTTTTAAATTAAAATTAAGATTTCGATATTTGATGCTCCAGACATCGGGAATTTTTTTATAATATTCCCATTTTCCACCGCCCGTATGGCTTCGGTAGTATCTTGCGTGAGCATTTTTCCAACGCGGATCATTCTTTGGAGTGTTCCAAATAGCTTGTGGGTCCGGGCGAATAAGCAAAATATTGCCCCATCGCTCAAGCCGTTCTCCGCTTGATGCATCAATAAGCTCGTAATCTTTCCAATTTGAAGATGCTCTCATTACAGCAGTCTTTCCTTTATTTTATCAACTATTTTGTCAGCCAAACGGTCAATGGTGTCATGATTGACTCCCTCAAGCATGACTCTTATTTTCGGTTCCGTTCCCGAAAGACGAACAAGTACTCGACCGTCGCTCCCAAGTTCATTTTCAACATTTTTGATTGTGTTTTGAATTTCCTCATCGTCTGCAAAAGCTGCTTTACCTTCAGGAGTAACAATAACATTTTTAAGAGTTTGCGGATATATATTCATCACTTCTGCCATTCTTCTGAGTGTTTTTCCGCTCTTTTTCATGGCTGAAAGCAATTGAACACCGGTAAGCTCTCCATCTCCTGTAGTTGCATATTCACGAAAGATTATATGACCGGACTGTTCTCCGCCGATATAATAATCATTCTTAAGCATTTCTTCGAGAACATAGCGATCTCCCACAGCAGTTTTCTTAACTTCAATCCCGTTTTCTTCGGCAAACTTCCAAAACCCCATGTTTGACATGACAGTTACAACTGCTGTATTATTCTTTAGCTTTCCTTGATCCTTCATTGCCTTTGCGGCAATAGCAATCAAAATATCTCCGTCGACAATCTTCCCATCTGCGTCAACCGCAAGGCACCGGTCAGCATCTCCGTCAAATGCCAAGCCAAGATCCATTTTGTTGTCCTTAACAAACTGTATCAATGATTCCATATGTGTCGATCCGCATTTATCATTGATATTAATTCCGTCGGGCTTATTATGTATGACCTTAACATCTGCACCAAGCCTTGAAAAAAGACTCTCAGCAGTTACCGAAGATGAACCGTTGGCACAATCAAGTGCAACTTTCATTCCGTCAAATCTTTCATCAACAGATGAAATCACGTGCTTAATATAATCCTCAGCAGCAGAATCCATAACAATAACCTGTCCCACGTTTTCACCCGTCGGGAAAGCTTCGTCATAAACACCGTTTTTGACCAATTCTTCAATCTTATCTTCAAGTTCATCGGACAGTTTAAATCCTGTTCCGCTGAATAATTTGATTCCGTTATACTCACAGGAATTATGAGAAGCTGAAATCATAACTCCGGCATCTGCTCCGTATTTTTTTACAAGATAAGCAACTGCAGGAGTTGGTACAACTCCGATTCGAAGCACATCGGCACCAAGCATACTTGAAGAAAGTCTCGGATCCATGCCAATAAGAATTTTGGGGCGGCTGTTTCCGGCTCCCGCAAGCACTACTGCCGCGGCACGTCCTATTTTCATTGCAAGGTCACAGGATAGCTCGCTGTTGGCAACTCCTCTCACTCCGTCTGTTCCGAAAAGTCTGGGCATTTGTATATCTCCAATCTGTTTCTTTAATTTTGGGGCATTGATAGCCCGAGATGATTATATGCTGCCTCGGTCACACAACGCCCTCTTGTTGTTCTGGTTAAAAATCCAAGCTGCATAAGATACGGCTCGCAAACATCTTCAATAGTTACTGCCTCTTCACCGAGAGAAGCAGCCAAGGTTTCAAGTCCGACAGGTCCGCCGGAATAATTATGAATCATAGTAGTAAGCATTCGGCGATCGAATTCATCAAGTCCAAGCTCGTCTATTTCAAATCGGTCAAGAGCTTTTTGAGCAACCTCAAGAGTTATTTTTGAATCATACAACACTTCTGCAACATCACGTACACGGCGAAGCAGCCGGTTAGCAATACGCGGCGTTCCACGCGAGCGGGAAGCAATCTCAATCGCTCCGTCTTCATCAATATCAATACCGAGTATTCCTGCCGAACGGGTAACGATCTGAGCAAGTTGTTCGGGTGTATAAAGCTCAAGTCTGAGTATAACCCCAAAACGATCACGAAGCGGAGCCGTGAGCTGACCTGAACGAGTGGTCGCTCCAACCAAAGTAAATCTGTTCAGATCCAGTCTTATCGACCGTGCGGACGGGCCTTTTCCTATTATTATATCAACCGCAAAATCTTCCATGGCGGGATAAAGTACTTCTTCGACATTTCTTGATATCCGATGTATCTCGTCAATAAAAAGCACATCGCCCTCGTTAAGATTCGTGAGCAAAGCCGCCAAATCGCCCGGTTTTTCAATGGCCGGTCCGGAGGTTACGCGAATGTTTACTCCCATTTCATTTGCAATAATA
>CABUCT010000044.1 GCA_902490145.1 uncultured Oscillospiraceae bacterium | reverse complement strand
AACGAATCCTGTTCACACAGTCAAAAGTTATTATATTATATTTTTACCAGTTTTTCAAGTGTTTTTAATAAAAACCAAATTTGTTGTTGTGAGTAAAACATATACATAATAAAAAGGAGCAAATAAATATGCTTACATTTATTGATATTTTACCTGTACCACGTGGGTTCAGAATGAAAAGAAAAGCAAAAAGGGGGAAAATTCCGCCAAGGCAAACAATACATAAAATCAGAAACAAAAACTTCAGAGTGATAAAAATAGTCGACGGATCTAACGGAATCGTAAACACACAAATTTCAAGTCTCATAAATCCCGGAGACACGATTATCCTGCAAAATACCGGACGGCATTTCGACATTGATTCGGATAACGATGGCTGTCTTTTAGAATTATCAGCACGCCAGCTTGTCAACTTTACTGTCGTTCTTATGAAATCGGTTTCACGAAACAAGCGGTTTCGTATTTTACTTATCGACCGCAAAGGCCGGTGTATGGGTGCGGCCGCAGAGCTTATTCCCTACTGTGACGTTACAATTTTTACCGATAATCCCGAAAAATACGATATGTGCATTGATTACACACGTTTAAAATATGGTGCAGAACCTATTGCTGTGAGCAATACATCTCACATCGGTCATGTTGATTTTGCTCTCGCTCCATATGGACTTGAAAATGTTACGATACCAAATTCCTCTACTCCTCTGTTTTCTTCTTTATCTTCTGACAAAGGTTATTATATATGTAAAGAACTTTTAAACATACCTAATGATATATCAAAAGCAACGCCCGATGGATTTTCTCCCGAAATTTTTGCGGCGGCAACATTCTGCGAATATGAATTTGAAGAATTTTTTTATCTTTGTCCACAAGGATTAAATTTTAAAAATAATTTTGTTAAATTGTCAGAAATTGAGGATCATATTCTAAATTGTTAAATTTAAAAATGAATCATTTCGTTCATTTTATCGTCAAATTGCATATTAAATCAGATTAAATTTCAAAATATATATGTATAATACAGAAAAGCTGTCAAAAAGGTTGCAATCTTGTAAACTTTCGTTATAATAAAACAAGTGGTTACAAAATTTTAACCATTTCATTTTATTATCTGTGAAAAAGGAGAGTTTGCAAAATGTCTCAGCAAACAGACTCACACAGTACTGCCGGCAATCATATCAAAAATATGATTGTCAAGATTACAAAACCGTTCGTTCTGATTTATTCGGATATCGCGTGTAAAGCAGTTAACAGTTATAAAGCCACATCAAGAGCTTTTAACCGTGTGAGATATATTTATAAAAAATGCGGAATGAAAGAAGCTGCTAAAATTCTTGTTAATTCTATCTGCCGCAAAATTCAACGCAATAACAAATCAATTAAAAAATCTATGCGAAAACTTATTCCGATGACTGCAGCAATTGCCGTTCTTCTTGTATCGCTTAACTGCTGGACCGGATTTACATTCGCACTGGAAGTAGAATACAAGGGTGAAACAGTCGGATATGCGGCAAATGAGTCAACTGTAGAGGCCGCCTGTGAAATGTTAAACGAGCGTATCGTTGAAGATACTTTTGATATTTCCAAAACCAATCGTGAACTTAAAGTTGTAAATTCCAAAGAAATTATTGATGCCAAAACAATTTGTGAAAACATTATTTTGGCTTCTGACAATCTTCATGAAGCCGTTGGATTCAATATTGACGGTGAAAACTACGCAGTATGCTCCTCAAAAGAAATTGTTGAAAATATTATAGATGATATACTTTTGGAATATACAACCGGCGATTCAACCGAAACTTATTCAATAGCAAATGATATAAGCTATATAAACGGACTTTATGATACCGACATTATAAACGATTCTATTGACAAGTCTGATCTTGCATCACATATCACCATAATGGTTTCCCGTGATGAAGTTGATACCGTATCCATCCCCTACTCTACCGAGGAGATAAATGATCCGTCCTCATATGCAGGACTTGAAACTGTTGTGAATGACGGAAAAGACGGATTAAGAACTATTGTATCAAACGTATCTTATGTTAACGGCGAAGAGGTTGCCCGTTCTGTCGTTTCCGAAACTGTAACTCAAGAGCCGGTGACAAAGGTTGTATCTATTGGTACAAAACCCTATCCCAATGCCTCTGAAACCAAAACCGGAACTGCGTTTTTCTGGCCGGTCGCAAGAGTTTCAAATTCATTCATTTCTGCATACTACGGTGACGGAAGAAATCACAAGGGGCTGGATATTTGTGCCCCGAATGGAACTCCGATATATGCTGCCGAAGCCGGCACGGTTGTCAAAGTAACCAGCGATTCCGGTTGGGGAAAATATTTGGTAGTTGACCACGGAAACGGTATCCAAACTCTTTACAGCCATTGTTCTGCAATTTCTGCAAGCGTCGGTCAAAAAGTAAATCGAGGAGATTATATCGCAGCGGTGGGTGCAACCGGAAATGCTACTGGATATCACCTTCATTTTGAGGTTATTATAAATGGTACAAGGGTAAATCCTGCTTCTTATCTCGGAGTTTAGTTGATAAATAATATCAATCTTGTAAAAAAAATCAAATAAGTTTTCAAATAATTGACCCTAAAATATTGACAAGTGCCTCTGTTTTTGTGATAATAGAGGTGCTTGTTTTTTATATTAATAAGTAAGTGCCTTTTATGGCTGAAAGGATGATATAAATTGGGTAAAAATATTGCCGAAAAAATCATTAGTGCTCACCTTGTCAGCGGTGAAATGATCGCCGGACAGGATATCGGTCTTCGAATCGATCAAACCCTTACGCAGGACGCCACAGGAACCATGGCATATCTTGAGTTTGAAGCTATGGGGATTCCAAGAGTAAAAACCGAGCGATCGGTTGCTTATATTGATCATAACACACTTCAAAACGGATTCGAAAATGCCGATGACCATCGTTTCATTCGTACCGTTGCGAAAAAGCATGGAATTTATTATTCCAGACCCGGAAACGGAATATGCCATCAGGTTCATCTTGAACGCTTCGGAATTCCCGGAAAAACTCTTATCGGTTCCGACAGTCACACTCCCACTGGAGGCGGTATCGGTATGTTTGCAATGGGTGCGGGCGGAATGGATGTTGCCGTTGCAATGGGCGGTGGTGAATATCACATAAATATGCCTGAAGTCATTAAAGTAAACTTAAGCGGAAAGCTCTCTGACTTTGTTTCTGCAAAAGATATTATTCTTGAAGTACTTAGAATTCTGACCGTAAAAGGCGGAGTTGGAAAAGTTATTGAATATGGTGGAGACGGTGTAAAAACCCTTTCTGTTCCTGAACGTGCCACCATCACTAACATGGGTGCTGAACTCGGTGCAACCACCTCAATCTTCCCTGCCGATGAAGTAACAAAAGCATTTTTAAAAGCTCAGGGACGTGAGGGAGACTATACTCCCGTTTTTGCAGATGAAGACGCTGAATATTCAAGAATAATTAACATTGATTTGTCAAAACTTGAACCTGCCGCTGCCTGTCCACATAGTCCTGATGCTGTCAAAACCGTAAGTGAAATCGGAAAGATAAAAGTTGATCAGGTTTGCATTGGTTCTTGCACAAACTCTTCTCTTATGGACATGATGAAGGTTGCCGCAATTCTCAAAGGAAAAACCGTTTGCCCAACAGTCAGTCTTGCAATTTCCCCCGGTTCTCGCCAGGTGCTTGACATGATGGCACAGAACGGAGCTTTGTCTGATATCATCGCTGCCGGTGCAAGAGTTCTCGAATGTGCCTGCGGACCTTGTATCGGAATGGGACAGTCTCCGAATTCAGAGGGTGTTTCTCTTCGAACCTTTAATCGTAACTTTGAAGGAAGAAGCGGAACTGCCGATGCAAAGGTGTTTTTGGTAAGTCCGGAAACTGCTGCTGCTTCGGCTCTCACAGGAGTACTTACCGATCCCCGTACAATCGGAAAAATGCCCGAAATAAATCTTCCTGAAAAATTTGTTATTAATGATAATATGATCGATCCTCCGGCAACGGTTGAAGAAGCCGACAAAGTGGAAGTTCTCAAAGGACCTAATATAAAGGCTTTCCCCGATTCGCATCCTTTGGAAGATACACTTACTGCCGATGTAATGCTCAAGGTAGGTGACAATATCACAACCGATCACATTATGCCTGCCGGTGCAAAAATTCTTCCATACCGTTCTAATATTCCTTATCTTTCAAATTTCTGTTTCGGAGTTTGCGACAAAGAATTCCCTGAACGTTGTAAGAAAAACGGCGGAGGATTCGTTGTCGGCGGTGAAAACTACGGTCAGGGTTCTTCAAGAGAACACGCAGCTCTCGTTCCTCTTTATCTCGGAATTCGTGCTGTTATTGTAAAATCCTTTGCTCGTATTCACCGTGCAAATCTTATAAATGCCGGTATTTTACCTCTTACTTTTAAAAATCCCGATGATTATGAAAAAATCTCCGAGGGCGATACACTTACCCTTTTAGATATCAAAAAAGCAATTGAAACCGACAGTGAAATTTATCTTACAAATGAAACCACCGGTGAAAAAATTTCTCTTGAGTGTCCTCTGCCTGACCGTCAGAAAAAAATGATCCTTGCAGGCGGACTTTTAAAAATGTATAAATAAGGGTGATAAAAATGAATGAACAAATGATAAAAAATGCTGCTGAAAAATTTGAATCGGTTCTTCGCGAGCAGCTCGAAAGAGTTGAACGCATGAAAAATGAAAAGGACTTCGTTGACTATTCAGCCCTTGACAAACTTATAATCGGAATATGCGGCGGTGACGGAATCGGCCCTGTTATTACAAAGGAAGCCGAACGTGTTCTCCGTTTTCTGCTTTCAAAAGATGTTGAAGCCGGAAAGGTTGAATTTAAGAGCATTGACGGTCTTACAATCGAACATCGTGCTGAGGTCGGCAAGGCTATTCCCGACGATGTTTTGGCAGAACTCAAAGACTGCCATGTTATACTTAAAGGACCAACAACTACTCCTCGTGCAGGTGACAAGTGGCCGAATATTGAAAGTGCAAATGTTGCTATGAGAAAAGAACTCGACCTGTTTGCCAATGTTCGTCCCGTTAAAGTTCCTGAGGAAAATATCGACTGGACATTTTTCCGTGAGAACACCGAGGGTGCTTATACTCTTGGTTCAAAAGGGGTTAATGTAACCGATGATCTTGCGGTTGATTTCACAGTAACTACCACACAAGGCACAGATCGTATCGCAAGACTCGCATATGACTATGCACGCAAAAATAAAAAGGATCGTGTTTCAATTATTACCAAAGCCAACGTAATCAAGACTACCGATGGTAAATTCCTCAACCTCTGCAAAAAAGTCGGAGAAGAATATCCTGAAATTACTACCGATGACTGGTATATTGATATTACTACCGCAAAGCTGATTGATAAAAAACGCCGTACTGATTTCAAAGTATTCATTCTTCCGAATCTTTACGGAGATATCATAACCGATGAAGCTGCTGAATTCCAGGGCGGAGTCGGAACTGCCGGAAGTGGAAACATCGGCAAACGCTATGCTATGTTTGAAGCTATCCACGGCTCTGCTCCCCGTATGGTTGAAGAAGGCCGTGATAAATATGCAGATCCATGCTCAATGCTTCGTGCAACAGTTATGCTGCTTTCACATATCGGACGTCAGAAAGAAGCTGATCTGCTTTCTGATGCACTTGACATATGTATGTTTAAAGAAAAAAAGCTTACCATAACAGGTAGAGACACCGGATGCACCTGTAATGAATTCGGTGATTATGTTATGGAAACGGTTGAAAAATTAAGTAAATAATTTTTGGTGATAATATGAAAAATGATTCTATTTCACTTTCTGTCATCAAAAGACTGCCTCGATATTATAGATTCTTAGGTGAGCTGAAATCAAATGGAATTATCCGAATTTCCTCACGTGAATTGTCTGTGAGGATGGGTCTTACCGCCTCTCAAATAAGACAAGACTTCAACTGCTTCGGGGGCTTTGGCCAACAGGGATACGGATATAATGTTGAACAGCTTCACAAAGAAATCGGAAACATTCTGGGCCTTCCAAAATCACATAAAACCATTATTATCGGTGCGGGAAATTTGGGACGTCTTGTTTCAAATCAAATAACCTTTGAAAGCAAAGGATTTTCTCTTATCGGAATTTTTGACCGTAAAGAATCGCTCACCGGTCAACTGATAAAAGGACTTCCTGTTCGTCATATCGACGGTCTCGATGAGTTCTGCCGCGAAAATTTTCCGGAAATGGCTGTACTTTGTTTGCCGCCTGAAGGAGCAAAGGAACTGGTTCCCATTCTTATTAAACTTGGAATAAAAGCATTTTGGAATTTCAGCCATTATGATATCGCTCTCAACCATCCTGATGTTGCTGTTGAGAATGTTCATATCGGCGACAGTCTTATGACACTTTGTTATAAAATTAATAAAACCGAGGATAATTAAATGAAACAAATTTATGGATTCGGTGCAATTCAGATGGTTCCGTGTCAAAACGGAATAGTATTCGTTTCAATGCAGGATGAACACGACGGAAAAGCTACGATAGTCTATCGAATGTTCGACTGTGAAAACAGCACTGTTTCAGCTGTTACAAGAAGTGTTTTTTTGCTGAATAAGTTCGGAAATCATTTTGAAAAATTTGAAGGTAATCCCCGTGAATTTATTTCCTGTAAAACTGCCATTTTGCCGAATAGCCGCATACTTGTTATAGGAAGTGATAAAAAAGCGGTCATAATCGGAAGCAACGGTGAGGAAGAATGGACGGGAGAAATGACCTTTAAGGGGAATTCGCCTTCTTCAATCGCCGCAAAAGACAACTTTGTCTGGGCTGCATATTCAAATCCCGCCGCGATTATTAGATATTCTGTCGGAAAAGGACTTCGCCAAGAACTCAGAATAGGAAGCGGAGAAGATCTGCCATCGGGACTTGAAAGCATCTGGCCGGATGAAAATGAAAAGTTAACGGTCTGTGCCGTCGGCGAAAACAAAATTATCAAAATTGATCCAAAAACTTATGCTGTTTCGGATTATCACAAGTTTTCCGAACCAGTCCACGATTATATCAAAATAAATTCAAATGAAATAGTGCTGACCGAAAAAGGTATTTTCAGACTTTAAGAGGTGTACTTTTAAATGGCAGGAATCTATAATAAACCCGATATTTCGGAATATATAAATGATAAAACAAAAGTTGCCCATCTCATAGGAATAGGTGGAGTTTCTATGTGTTCGCTTGCCGAAATCCTGTTAGAAAACCACCATACTATAACCGGCTCGGATATGAACAAAAGCTCAGCCACTAAAGCTCTTACCCGCCGAAAGGTAAAAGTTTATGTCGGACACGCGGCAGAAAATGTATCCGGTGCGGATTACATTATTCGAAGTGCTGCAATTAAAGACGAAAATCCTGAAATTGTTGAGGCAAAGCGTCTTGGAATTCCCGTTTATGAGCGTGCCGAGGGCTTTGGTGCAATAATGAAGAATTACAAAAATGCGGTCTGCATTTCGGGAACTCACGGGAAAACTTCCACAACGTCAATGATGACGCATATTGCAATGGCCGAAGAATCCGATCCAACTGTTATGATAGGCGGATCTCTTCCTCTTATCGGCGGAGGCCATCGTGCAGGAAAAGGTGATACTATCATTCTTGAATCCTGCGAATATTGCAACTCGTTTTTGAAATTTTTTCCGACCGTTGCGGTAATTTTAAACGTTGACTGTGATCATATTGACTTCTTCAAAAATCTTGATGAAGTTAAAGCTTCTTTCAGAAAATTTGCACTTAAGGTTCCAAAAGACGGTGTAGTTATTGTCAATGCCGATGATGAAAATGCTATGGATACTGTTAACGGAATCGATCGCAAAATTGTGACTTTCGGAATTGATAACAAAGCCGATGTTACTGCTCAAAACATAAAATATAAACATGGTTTGGGACAATTTGATCTAATGGTAAACGGAGAAAAAAAAGCTTTTATCCGTTTGCTCGTTCCCGGACATCACAATATCTTAAATGCTCTTGCCGCTGCCGCTGCCGCTTTGGCAATAGGACTTAGCCCCGACTCTATCGAACGCGGACTTTCAACCTATGGTGGTGTTGGACGCAGGTTTGAATTTAAGGGACAATATTCCGGAGCAATGGTCTATGATGATTATGCTCATCATCCAAGTGAATTGAAAGCACTTTTTGACATGGTAGAAACTATGGATTTTGACCGCGTTATCTGTGCTTTTCAGCCTCACACATACACTCGTACCATCGCGTTTTTCGACGATTTTGTACGTGAGCTTTCGCGTCCAGATATCGTACTGTTTTCAGACATTTACGCCGCACGCGAAAAAAATACGTCAAATATAAGCTCTGCGGACTTGGCTGCAAAAATCGACGGTGCATATTATATTCCTCAATTTGATGAAATGGTGGAATTTTTAAGAAATGCCGCAAGACCCGGAGATATTATTATCACTGTCGGTGCAGGTGAACTTGACAAGGTTTCGGAAAAGGTAGTAGAGGACATTCCTGAAAAACGCCATACAACAGGATTTGACTACGGTGTTGAAATCGGCGGTCTGCGTGATATTGACGATATAAAAATCCTTGTCTGCTATATGATAAAGACAGTCGGCGTTCCACTTAAAAGAAGTCTTATTGACCAATCGGTTCAGGCCGATGGAATGGCGAGCTATTGGAACCTTTCTCAGGCAATAGCAGAGCTTGAAAAAACAAAAGCCATTGAAAAGATTGAACAAGACGGCGAAATTAAATACACTCTTACAAATCTCGGACGTGAAGTTGCTGAAGAACTAGATAC
>CABUCT010000043.1 GCA_902490145.1 uncultured Oscillospiraceae bacterium | reverse complement strand
TAATGCAAGCTATGGTGATAAGATTTCCATTGTAAAAGAACTTGCGATGGTAATTTTGCCGGTGCTTCTTTGGACTGTTGCAAACTGGAGTATTACAACTCTTGCCAACGGAGAAGGCAATATGAAGGACATTTACAAATTTACCGGTTATGCTCTTATGCCGATGATACTTGTAACAATTCTTAACATTGTTCTTTCACATGTGTTTATTCTCGATGAATCAATGTACCTCACTTTCTTCTCAACAATAGGTGTGGTTTGGACCGGACTACTGTTATTTGTAGGAAATACTATAACTCACAGATATACTGTTGGAAGCAGTGTGGGATCAATTCTTATGAGTGCTTTAGGTATGGCAATTATAGTTTTTGTACTACTGCTTATCATCACAACATACCAAAAGATTTACAACTTTATTGACAGTATAATAATTGAGATAACATATCGGATGTAATTCCGGTTTACTTAAGATTATTTTTGCCGGTATAGGCAGAATGGATGGGGAATTTATGAAAACCAGATTTAAACACTTGGGTGTAATACTCCTTTGTCTGATACTCGTACTGTCAACAGCCGCATGCGGAAGCAGCAAAGACACTGAAAACTCAGATTCAGAGGAGGGGGCATCTTCGGTATCCTCAACTGCAGATAGTGGAGATGTTGATATAACACTTGATCAACTCGAAGGAACGCTGTTTTCGCCAAAGGGTGCGAGTGATGAAAGCGAGTATGAGCTTGTATCTGAAAATTCAGATTATAAAATGTATATAAATCAAAATGATCTTACCGTTATGGTAAAGGTAAAAAGCACCGGTTATAAATGGAAAACAAATCTGACTGCCGCAGAGCTTGAAAACAGTTCTGCATATGCCGATACTAAAAATCAGTATATGTCACAGCTTATGCTGACTTATTATGACAAGGACAGCAAGAAAAATGTTTTCACAAGCTATGTAGATGCACTGGGCAATAACTCTGAGTTTTCACCCACTGTCAAATGTTTTTCTATTGACAACGGTGTCCGTGTAGCTTATAAGATCGGAAATAATATCGATTACTTTCTTATGCCTGATGTTTTAACCGAAAAAACTTTTAATGAGATTTCTTCAAAACTTTCAACAGATGATAAATACCAATTTGAGTCTTATTATCTCTTGACAAAATTTGAAGAGATCGACAAGGAGCAGCAGGGAGCAGTTTCAAGTACATATCCACTTATTAAAAGCGAAAACCTCTATATTCTTCAAGCTGTTTCAAAGGTTCAGAAAGAACGTTTTGTAAACAATTCCTTAAGAGCAGCAGGAGTAAATTTACAGCTCATAAAAGATGAGTATGAAAAAATAGGATATAATAAATCTGTTCCGATAGCAGCAAATTTCCTTGTAATGATCGACTATACTTTGACTGATGATGGTCTAAATGTAAATGTTCCGACTGATAAGATCGTATATGATGATGAAAACTTCAAAATACATTCTCTATCAGTTCTGCCTTTCTTCGGAACGGTTACAGACGGTAGTGACGGGTATATGGTTGTTCCTGACGGAAGCGGAACTTTGTTTGATTTAAATGTAAAATCGCCCAATTCTGCTTCATTCCCGTTTTACGGACCGGACCGAACACAGTGGACTAAAGATTATCCGACCAACATGCAGCAGGCAACTTTGCCGGTATTCGGTGTTCAAAACGGAAACAATTCATTTATTGCTTATGTATCCAAGGGTGAAGCTCAGGGAACGGTTGAATGCCATCCTTCAAACGATGTTTTCCCATATGCGTATGTTTCTACTAATTATGAAATAACGGAGTTTGAAACCTATTTGTCAAACGGCATGTCAACACTCAGTAATATGCTGAAATTTGCTCAAGATTCATATCAAGAGGATATCAATATTCAGTATAGCTTCCTTACAGGTGAAGAATCAAACTATGTGGGAATGGCCAAAAATGTTAGAGATAAAATGTTTTCAGGAAGCGAGAAGTTGTCTGATAACAGCCTTAAATTCTATTATGAGACTTATGGAACCATTCTCCGAAGTGAGACACTTATCGGTTATGCATATAATGCTAAGAGAGCATTGAGTACTATTGATGAAACCAAGGAAATTTATGATTATCTTCGTTCAAACGGAGTCAAAAATATTGCTCTGCGATATAATAACTGGAACGGAGATAAATATGTAAATGAGATTTCAAGTATTGCAAAGGTATCGGGGAAGATAGGCTCAAAGAAAGATTTCAGAGACTTATCAGCTTATCTTGAGTCAAATAACGATACATTATATCCCAATTTGGAGCTAGTCCTTGAAAAAAGTACAAATTCTCTTTCTGCTACTTCAACACATGCAAAGCTTATGGAAGGTACTTTGGTAAAATACAGTCCGAGTGATAATGTGTATCAGAAGGCTATCACCGTATCCTTCAACCGAATGGTATTAAAGAGCGATGTAGTACTTAACAAGATTGACGGAATCCTCAAAAAGATGGCTAAGCTTGATTCAAAAGCTGTTGCACTCTCGACTATAGGCGATACAATGTTCTCGGATTTCTCAGATAAAACTGTTCATCGTGAACAGGTGAAGAATAATATTTCAAATATACTCGAGAAAGTTTCCGAGAATAATAAGATTATGGTTGATGTAGGTAATGCATACACGTTTAAGTATGTTGACGATATCGTGGATCTTCCAATGAGCAACAGCAACCTTTCTTTTGAGTCTGAAAGTATTCCGTTCCTTCAAATTGTTCTTCATGGATATGTTTCTTATGCTGGTGAAGCACTTAACCTCTCAGACAACTATTCAATGTCATTCCTTAAGGCTATTGAATATGGTGGTGGAGTACGATATGTATTAAATCATGCCGATCCTGAGATGCTTAAGAACACTAACTATTCACTTCTGTTCTCAACACATTATGAGCGTTGGGCTCAGACTGCTGCCGAAGATTATACTAAAGCCTCGTCTGTACTTAACGGACTTCAGAATTGTTGTATCACTAACCATCAAAAGCTTGCAGATAAGGTTTATATGACAACCTATGATAACGGAACTTCGGTTATTGTTAACTATGGTACCACAGATTACACTTACAATTCGGTTACAGCCGCTGCTTCGGATTTTGCTGTTGTTCAAGGTTAGAGAAAGGAGAATGAAAATGAAAACTAAAGCAATAAACCCCAATAAATCTCCTCGAAAGAACATTCTCGACCTTACCGCAAAGAAGAACTTAATGGGTTATGTGTTTGTTTTGCCATTCTTTCTTGGATTGGTTCTTCTCTATATACCGGCACTTATTGAATCATTTAAGTTCAGCCAAAGTAATATAATTATTGATGCTAACGGATATACACTTGAAAATGTTGGTTGGACTCATTACTCCAGGGCACTTGTTGAAGATGCATATTTCATTCGCGGAATTGTTGAATCAATGGGTACCATGCTTCTCAATGTTGTAATTATTCTTATTTATTCACTTATAATTGCAACCTTGCTTAACCGAAATATTGCAGGGAAAGGATTCTACAGAGCAATGCTGTTCCTTCCGGTTATTATTTCTACCGGAGCTATCGTAGCGGCCCAGAACATGACCCTTTCCAGCACAGCGGCAGCGGCAACTGAAGCGGGAAATGTAGCCGGCGGTTTGTTTTCACAGGTTGATATAAAGCTGTTGCTAAGTTCGCTTAATATAAGTCCTAAACTAACGGGGATAGTTTCAAGTGCTGTTGATAATATATACGGCATTGTAACAAGCTCGGGTGTTCAATTGATTATATTTTTGGCAGGTCTTCAGTCGATTTCCCCCGCAATATATGAATCAGCTACTGTTGAGGGAGCAACTTGGTGGGAAAGCTTTTGGAAAATCACTATTCCGATGATCAGTCCGCTTATTCTCGTAAATACCGTATACTCAATTGTTGATAGTTTTACCAGCGATGGAAATAAGGTTATGGGCGATATTTTCAAGCTCATAACCGACGGTGCTTATCCCGATGCTTCGGCAAGATCATTTGTATACCTTGCTGTTGTTGGTGTAGTAATTGCCGTTGTTGTTGGTATAGTTAATAAATTTGTTTTCTATGAGAATAAATAATAGTCTTTTGTGGATAAATTATCAGGAGGTGTTATAAATGGAAGCTGTTAAGAAGTTTTGGACTTCGGTAGTATACGGTAAGGATGAAGAAAAAAAACGTCCAAGAGCCATTTTTACAAAAAAGTTCTATATTGATCACGGCGGAAACTTTTTTTGCCATGTAGTTCTTATCGGAATTATATTCCTCATATTGTTTCCGTTTATTCAGAAAGTTTGCACAATGTTTTTGGGATATGATGATTTGAGTGATACTACCGTTCAATACATCCCGAAACACTTTTCTTTGAGAACTCTAATAACAACAATAGGTATTATGGACTATTGGATGACACTTTTGCGTACTCTTTTGCTTTGTGTTATTGCTGCAGTTCTTCAAACTTTGAGTTGTACATTGGTTGCATATGGTTTTGCACGATTTAAATTCGTCGGCAGAGGAATATTGTTTGCTTGTGTGATTGCCGTATTGCTTATTCCGCCTCAGGTCATAATGACTTCATTGTACATGAAGTTTACCTATTTTAATGTTTTGGGCATTCCAAAGCTGCTGACGGGAGGAACTATCAACATAACTGAGGGTATGTGGCCGTTTATTCTTTTGTCTGCTACCGCAATCGGATTTAAAAACTCGCTTTATATTTACATGCTGCGTCAGTTTTTCCGCGGAATGCCGACCGAGATTGAAGAAGCGGGCATGATTGACGGTTCAAGCCATATGGGAATTTTCTTCCGTCTTATGCTTCCGAATGCTATTCCGATGATGGTTACCATTATCCTCTTTGCATTTTCTTGGCAGTGGAGTGATAACTTCTATTCGACTTTGTTCTTAAGTCACGGAAACTTCTCTGTAATAACCAATAAGCTGCTTACTCTCAACTCTTACGGTATGGGTTATGCTGAGTTCACCGATGTGTTCCGTCACGCAATTATAGACACGGGTGTTATTCTGGCAATTATTCCGCTTGTGATAGTTTACTTGTTTGGACAGAAATTCTTCGTACAGGGAGTTTCTCAAAGCGGTATTGTAGGATAAATTGTTGTTGTAAAACCGTATCCTATGTGTTATAATACAAAAGGGATAGAAACCAACAAATTTTGTTCTATTATCTTTTCTGATTTTAGATAAATTAAAATAATTATAAGGAGTGTTTTGAATGAAGACAAATATTGCTCGAATCATTAGTCTTCTGATGGTCTTGTTGATGGTTACTTGCAGTTTTACCGCATGTAAAAAGAAGAAAACTGAAGAACAGTCAAATCTTGAATCAGTTTCGGGTGAAGTTCAGGCAGGCAGTGAAACAACCGATTATTACACTGTTGCCGAAGAAAACAACACAATAGTTGTTAAGGTTCTTAACGAGGACGGAACATACTCACTTGATGTTCTTTCCGGAACCACAGTAGAACAGTTCTTTACTGTTGTTAAGCCAATTGAAACTTATGGACTTAAGATCTGTAATGCAGATGGCAGTGAAGTCACCGATACCGCTACTGTAATTGCAGAAGGTATGTATATGAAGGTTGTTCTCCTTGCCACTGAAGAGGGTGGAGAAGATACCGAAATTGAAGTTGTTGCTATTAAGATCGTTTCTCAGGAAGAGCTTAATTCAGCTATTGAAAGCACTAGAAATAATCCAGATGGTAGCAACCCAGATAGGCCTGCTGTACCATCTACTGCACTCAGCGGATATAAATTTGTTTTAGGAAGCATTAATGCCAGCAAATATTATGAGAACTCCACAGCCGGTAATGCTTATAAAGCACAGATTGATAAGATCAAAAGGACTTATGGCTGTGATGTTGAATATCGCAACTATTCACCGTCATCTGACGCCGTTGTTAAAGAAGTAATGGCAGGTACTTGCCCCTCAGACGTTATTGAGCTTGATATTGCAAGTCTCCGTAATGTTGCAAAACAGGGATGCTGCATTGATGTATTTTCAACATCTATTGATAAGAAAGCATATGCAACAGGTTTGACCGAGTCCTGCACTTATGGCGGAAAAGCTTATGGTGTTGCATTCTCTTCAATGTCTACTTCCCCCATGGGTGTTATTTATAACAAACAGCTTATAAATCAGTATGCTTCAGGCACAGATATTGCTGCACTTTATGACAATAAGCAGTGGACTTTTGATAAGTTCGAAGAAATTGCAAAAGCTTGCACACGTGATACGAATGCCGATGGTGCTACCGATATTTACGGCTTTACTTCAAACACCAATATTATTGGTATGGCAATCACTTCAAATGCAGGCGGTACAGCTACAAGAGATTCAAGCGGAAAGATTGTAGCTACAATGTGCACACAGCCTGGTATCAAAGCTCTCGAATGGATGAAGAAACTTTATCAAGCAAGATACTGGAAGTATAATTCAGCTATTGAGACATGCGTTGCTGATTTCTCCGCCGGTAAAGCTGCAATGTTTGTAAGCGATATGTATCATTACGGAAGCATTGCTCCGAATGCAAACTTTGATATGGGCTTTGTTCTTATGCCTATCGGGCCTGATCAGAAAGACTATATTACCGGAGCTTACAGCGGTAATTTGTATATGATTCCGAAGAATAAAGAATCCACAAAAGAAGCATCTGCACTTTTCCTCAATCAGCTTGCTA
The DNA here is from genome assembly GCA_902490145.1 of uncultured Oscillospiraceae bacterium. GTDB lineage: Bacteria > Bacillota > Clostridia > Oscillospirales > Acutalibacteraceae > UMGS1484. The sequence continues at coordinate 2,172 of CABUCT010000043.1, read as the reverse complement.
ATGTTTCAGGTAAAATTCTTACTATCGAAATGCAGAACATGAGAAGAAACGGACTTGACGCCCACTCTGCAAATGTTTATAAGTATGCTGTTTCTCATACTACACCTGAGTTCAGAACAGGTGCTATTGGTGATGATTCTTCAGAAAAAACCGACAAATCTGTTCTTTTACCTTCTCAAAAACCTGCTACGGTAATTGCATCGATTAAAGGTCAGATTCAAAGTGAGCTTGATAGTTTCTATAATTTCTAATATGAATCAAACTTAATAGAACAGAGCAGAGGCCGTACCTCTTTGGTACGGTCTCTGTTTTAAAATAGGAGGAATTTTATATGCTTAAAGATACATCTCCCGATTTTTCTTTTAAAATTAATACAAGCGGCCTTGAAAAAAACACTGTTTATAAAATAAATCAAAATGTATTTTCCGGAATGGATAATTACTTTGAAAAAGATGCAGCACGTTTTATCTGCAGTCTTCAGGGACTTATAAACCGCGATTACGAGAATAACGGAAATATACTTGTTTATCTTGATTTGGGAGAAACAGATAAGTTTTGGTTTGATTATATTACCAGTGACAACAGAGCTTTTTCATCTCTTAATATCAAGGAAATCAATAGCTTTGATGAGTTTCTGTCTATATTTGATCAACAGATCAGGGATTGCGGAATAATTTTATGGGATCAGAATGTTCCTGCAACCGCAAATGTAGCTGCTACAATATGCGGACTTGAAGGCAAGCTGCCGGTTAGATTTAGTGAAGAAAATAATAGTTTTTACACAAAGCTTATTGCTATGGGAATTGAGATAAAACAAAGTCTTGTAAAATTATTCGGAGATGGCGGTTCTGCGTATTCCGATAGTTTCAGAACATGTGGAAGTTCCAAATGTGATGCTTATCTTTGGGCGATGGAAAGATATTTTGACCGCTGTTCTTCAAAGTATATAGCTTACATAGTTGACGGTGCCACGAGTGTAAAAGATAATCCTTGTCAAAAAACAGCAGATCCGCATAATGCTTTCACAACTTGCCTATATAATCATGACTATTACATTGCAAGAAGATGCTTCTTCTTTGATCTTACCTGCTATGCAGACGAAGCACCTATTGATGATCCCGAACAGCCTTTGGGAACTGATCGTAAGATATTTATTAAACTTCTTGAAAGACGTTATAAAAATGCCAATGGCAAAATCGGTCAGCTTTTGGGATTTCCGCCATGGTGGCTTAAATATACAAAAGACTCAGGAACAGGAGGAATTCAGGCAACTGTGCTTGAGTGGGACTGTGTTATGCTTGCGTCAGCATATAATTTGGCCAAGGAGGCTGATGCGGCACATCCTTGCTCAATGGCAAACGCCAGTGCATATTGTAACTATAAGAGTAGTTTTGATCAATATAAATTCAACCGTCCGAAAGAAAAAATAAAATTTGATAAGAACGTAAAATATTTTACTATTTATGCAGGTGATTATGATTCAGCCGCTTGGCTTCGTGAGCATGTACGCAATTTCTTTTCAAATAAAAATGCAAGAGGTACTTTGCCTATAAACTGGGCATTCAACCCAAATTTGTCTGAACGTGTACCTATGGTGTTTGATTATATTCAGGAAAATATGACCGACAATGATTACTTCACTGCTGGAGACAGTGGTGCAGGATACGTAATTCCTTATGGGCTTACTTCTCAATGTGCATACCGAGGAAGCAATCCGCCGGCACTAGATAAATGGGCTGAATACAGTAAACCATATTATGATCATTTCAATTATGATATTACCGGATTTATTATTAATGGAAATGAAACCATTACCAATGAAATAATGGCAGCATTCAATAAAATTTCTCCGGTCGGAAATTTTCATAACTCATTGGATCGAAAAATGACTATATATAACGGTGTTCCTTATCTTCACCTCCAAAATGAAGTTTCGGGAAAAGCTTCTCGCATTGAAGACAGCCTTAAAATTATGTATGATTATATGATGGATTTTATGGGTGAATATAATTTTGCAGGTTATCGTACTGTTTGTGATTCTCCTGATGAAACAAAGGCGTTGGTTGATGAATATATAAAACTGGCGAAGGAGAAGAATCCGGAATACGAATATAAGTACGTAGATATTTATAGCTTTTTCGATTTAGTAATGCAGTCAGGTCAGGGTGAAAA
>CABUCT010000042.1 GCA_902490145.1 uncultured Oscillospiraceae bacterium | reverse complement strand
TGATGATGGATCAGGGAAGAGTGCTTCTTTATGATTCTCCGAAAAACGTTGGTTCAAAACTTGGAGAAATTCAAAAAGATCATCCGATGATGCTCGGACTTCCAAGTGCAGTGCGTATTTTTAACAGCTTGAATATCTCTGATGAATGTCCGCTTACGGTGAAAGAAGGCAAATGTTTTCTTGAAAAATATTTCACGTCAGATACAACCGAACCGGAAAGTAAATATAAACCTGTAAATGATATTGCCGTGGAACTTAAAAATGTATGGTTTCGTTACGAAAAGGACGCTGCGGATATTCTTCGAGGTGCTTCTCTGCAAATTCATCGCGGTGAATTTTATTGTATACTTGGAGGCAACGGAACCGGAAAAACTACAATGCTGAATGTTATTTCAGGACTTAATAAAGCCTATCGGGGAAAAGTGCTGATTAACGGCAAGCAAATTAAAGAATACAAAGATAATTCTTTGTATCGGAATAATCTGGCTTTCCTTATGCAGAATCCCCAGACGGTTTTTATAAAGGACAATGTTAGAGAAGATTTTTCGGAGATTCTTGAACTTACAAAAGACCGAATTGAGGAACGGATTAAAAATGTTTCGGAAAAAATTGGTATAACAGAGCTGCTCGACAAGCATCCGTATGATTTAAGCGGAGGAGAGCAGCAGAAATGTGCTTTGGCAAAAATGCTTTTGCTGGAGCCCAAAATCCTGCTGTTGGATGAGCCGACAAAGGGGCTTGATGCCTATTCCAAACAAACTCTGAAAGAAATATTGGCAGCACTTAAGAAAGACGGCATCACAATTCTTATGGTAACCCATGATGTTGAGTTCGCTGCCGAGAATGCAGACCGATGTGCATTGTTTTTTGACGGTGAAATAATTTCTTCTGATATTCCGGAAAGATTTTTCAGTGAAAATAATTTTTATACTACCGCGGCCAACCGCATGGCACGTCAGCTTTGGCCGTATGCTGTGACCTGCGAACAGGTAGTGCATCATTGTGTTGAAAGCGGAGGATGCATTAAATGAAAAAGCGATTGTCCTATGCAATACTAATTCTTGTGATCCCGGCGATTATTTTAGCGGGAACTCTTGTGTTTAAAGAAAAACAATACGCATGGATATCTCTTGGTGTTACGATTCTTGCCTGCATACCGTTTTTTCTGCATTTTGAAAAAAAGAGAGACAATTCAAAAAGCCTGATTTTGATTGCCGCAATGGTTGCATTGTCTGTTGTCGGAAGAATCCTTTTTACTCCGCTGCCCGGATTTAAACCGGTCACAGCTTTGGTTATCATAACGGCAATGTATTTTGGAAGCGAAGCAGGTTTTATGACCGGAGCATTGTCTGCGGTTATTTCCAACTTTTCTTTCGGACAAGGTCCGTGGACCCCTTTTCAGATGTTCAGCTGGGGAATTATCGGTCTGATTGCCGGAATTATTGCGGATCCACTGAAACGAAACAAAATTATACTTGTGATATATGCGGTTCTTTCAGGTGTGATGTATTCGATGTTTATGGACGTTTGGACCGTTCTTTGGGTTGACGGCACATTTAATTTTTCAAGATATTTTGCTGCGATTCTTTCGTCTTCCCGGTTTATTGTTATTTATGCCGTGTCGAATGTGATTTTTCTTTTGTTTTTTGCAAAGCCGATTGGAAAAATACTTGAGCGGGTAAAAATAAAATATGCATTATGATAATATCTTGCTTTAATATAAAGTAAGATGTGTTTATTTCGCCGGATTTTTCGGGGAAATTATCATAGCGATTGACAGGATTTTAATGATATGATATATTATAATAAATATATTTAGCAAACTCGTCGAAAGGCGGGGACGCAAAGTTAAGTGTCTACTCGATTTTTTCGAATGATTGACTGACTGCAATTAAAAATGCAGTCAGTTTTTTGTTTTTTGGGGGGAATGGCTTGAATAAGGTATTCAGAGAAGAAAAAAAGTTTTTAATAAGTGTGGATGAATTTATCAAAAAAAGCCATATGCTAAGCCAGGTGATGATTGAGGATCAACATAACGGAACTCACGGATATATGATCCGTTCGCTGTATTTTGATACGATATATGACGGAGATTATTTTGAAAAGCTTGCCGGAGTGGAGACAAGGCGAAAAATAAGACTTCGTATATATGATCCGAATGCGAATTTCGCCATGCTTGAAATGAAGCAAAAACAAGGTGCAAATCAGCTTAAGCGTTCTCTCAGGGTATCTCGCGAAGAGGCAGAGGCAATTTCAAAAGGAAATTATTTGCCTTTGCTTAATTATAAAGAACCCTTTGCCGCCGAATGTTATGCGATGATGCATTGCCGGTGTTACCGACCGAAAACTATCGTCCAATATAACCGAAAAGCGTTTATAGCCAAAGAAAATAAGATACGGGTTACGTTTGATAACAATATTGTCGCGACCGAGAGCAATTTTGATTTGTTTTCACCGAATCTTAATATGAATCCGGTATTGGATAAATATAATGTAGTTTTAGAGGTTAAATTCAACGGATTTCTTCTTGATTATATAAGACGAATGCTTAACAGTATTGATCGCAGCGAATTATCTGTGAGTAAATATGTACTGGCTCTTCAAAATTCTTATCAGACAAGATTATAAGGAGTATTTATAAAATGAGAGAAAAGATATATAGCTTATTTACTAATACCAGAGATATGACGTTTGAAGATATTCTAATTAATATTGCAGTAGCTGCATTGATCGGATTCTTTATATTTATATCTTACAGCATATCACACAGAGGAACGATATACAGTAAAAAATTTAATGCGTCACTTGTGATTTTAACAGTGCTTACAGCCACTGTTATGACCGTTATCGGAAATAATATAGCACTTTCTCTTGGTATGGTCGGTGCTCTTTCTATAGTTCGTTTTCGTACCGCTATTAAAGATTCAAGAGATACGGTGTATATTTTCTGGACAATTATTGTGGGTATTTGCTGCGGTGTCGGAGATTATCTTGTTGCGGGAATAGGAAGCACGGTCACATTCTTTGCTATATTGCTGCTTGGATGCATAAAAAGTGATAACCGAATGCTTCTCATTGTGCGTGCTTCACGAAACAAGCAGTCGGCCATCAAAGCACAGATATATAAGATTTTTAATGCAAAGGCAATTATTCGGGTTGAAAATACCACAGAAGAAACGGTAGAGCTTATTTATGAACTAACCCAGAAAATGATTCAAAAGGCAGAAAAGCACACTCCGGATATTACCGCTGACATTTATGCATTGGGAAATATTGAGTATGTAAATATTGTGATGCAGAACGATGAGGTATCAAATTAAGTAATTCTGAATTATGTGAATTGGAGGGAGATTTTATGAAATACAAAGTTTTAGGGACTGTTTTCTGTGCAGTTGTACTTTTGATTTCTGCAATGAATCTGCCTCTTTTATTTACCAAAGATACCGTTCGGTATCATCAGCATTTGGAGGCACAAGAGAAAGCTTCGTGTTCTCATTCAGACGATATTTTTTGCACGCATCTTCCCCTGATGGAGATCAATACAGGAGGAGTTGAAATACCGGGCAAGCCCGTTAAAGATAACCACTCAACAGTTAAATATACAACGGCGGCTGACGGAAGCGACCGAATCAAAGCTGAAATGTCGGTTTTTGACAGCGAAAAAAATAACAATCATCTCACCGATACTCCCTCGGTCACAAGTGATATCACCATTCATATACGTGGAAATACATCGAGGAATTTTGATAAGCTTGGATATCGAATCAAGCTGCTTGATGAAAAAGGAGATAATAATCCCCAAAGTCTTATGGGAATGGATTCACATCAAGATTGGGCACTGCACGGTCCTATATTAGACAAAACTCTCATGCGAAATTATATGTGGTATAATGTTGCAGGCGAAATTATGGATTACGCACCTAATGTTCGGTTCTGTGAGCTTGTGATAAACGGAGAGTATATGGGTGTTTATGTGCTTGCAGAGACCATTGACGCGGGAAAGAACGGGAGCCGTCTGAATCTTGCTGTTGATGCTAAGGACAATACCTTTACCGGATATCTTTTGCTTCTTGATCGTTTGGACGGGGAGGAATCGGACCATTTAAAAAGCTTTACAACATATACAAATATAACAAAACACAAGCTGGAAATAAAATATCCCGGAATGTCTAATCTTACGGATGAAATATATGAGGGCATAAAACAAGATTTTTCGGCTTTTGAAAAAGCACTTTATTCGTATGATTATGATAATGATAAATACGGATACGAACAAATGATAGACGTTGATTCCTTTGTTGATTATTTCCTGATAAATGAGTTTACCTGCAACTATGATGCGGGATGGCTTTCAACCTTTATTTATAAAGATATAGACGGCAAATTCCACATGTGCATCTGGGATTTTAACTCCGCTTGCGATAACTACCAGCAGTCAATGATGATGCCCAATGGTTTTGATATGTATAACTGCCTTTGGTATGCCATGCTTTTCAAGGACGAAAATTTTACAAATCGCTGCATTGAACGTTACCGTGAGCTTCGTCAGACATATTTAAGTGAAGAATATCTCTATCATTATATTGACAGTGTGGTTGATTACCTGGAACCGGCAATAGGACGAAACTACGAAAAATGGGGCTATTATTTTTCGGAAGATTACGATCTGCTTAAGCCTGAGGAAAGAAACCCCCGTTCTTATGAAGAAAGTATTCAAAATATGAAGGATTTTATCCGCGTGCGTGGAGAATGGATGGACGAAAACATCGAAACCTTAAAACAGTATTCAGCCGAATCAAAGGTAAAAAAATTCAATGAAAATGCAGACTGATCCGAAAGAAGAGGAGAAGATATGAAAAAATTTTTGATTATTTTATCATCTTTGGTTGCATTGGTGCTGCTCTATGATACGATATATTTCAGAGTCGGGTGGTATATAGATATTCATCCGAATCAAGAGGTTACTGCATTTGTAAAAACCGAGGGTAATAAAATATGCATGGACAAGGGAAACGGATATGAACCATTTGAAATACGGGGAGTAAATTTGGGATCAGGTGAGCCGGGAGAATGGTCTACTGATTTTGATATTGATAAAGAATCGTATCTTCGATGGTTTAAATATATTAAAGAAATGGGAGCGAATACTGTTCGTGTCTATACTATACAGCAAGATGTTTTTTATAATGCGTTTTATGAATATAACAAGAATAATCCCGATCCGCTTTACATAATACACGGAGTGTGGGTGAACGATTATGTTCAGAATTCTCACAGAGATGCTTACAGCAAAGATTTTTATGATACTTTCCTTAACGACTGCAAAACTATGATAGATGTAGTTCACGGGAATAAGAAAATCTCGCTTGGAAGAGCTGCAAGCAGCGGAAGCGGCAGCTATCTTAAAGATATTTCCGAATGGGTGATAGGATATATTTTGGGCGTGGAATGGGAAGATGTTACCGTCGCCTATACGGATGATACCTACCATGGCAAGGAAGGGTTTACTTCTTATCAAGGGGAGTATATGTATACAACTCAAGATGCATCTCCGTTTGAAGTAATGCTTTGCAGAGTAGGAGACAAGGTAATCGAATATGAAACAGAACGGTATAAGGTTCAAAAACTGGTTGCCTTTTCAAATTGGCCGACTACAGATCCTTTCAAATATCCCGAAAAGGTAATAAAATTTTTCTTAAAGTGTGCATATGTTGACGTTGAGCATATAAAAACCGGAGAAAAGTTCCTTTCCGGCCAGTTTGCGTCTTATCATGTCTATCCTTACTATCCGGATTATCTTAATTATGTTGATGATTGGTCGCAGTTCGGAATTACCGATAAGTCGAAGTATATAAATGAAAAAGGAGAACTGAATACATACCGTGCGTATCTCTCGATGCTGTCGTCTCATCACACTATTCCGGTGATTATTTCGGAATTCGGGGTGTCTACCGGAAGGGGAATAGCTCAGGAGGACTCCAATACCGGAAGAAATCAGGGACATATGTCTGAAAAGGAACAAGGACAGGCAATCGTCGATTGCTATGAAGATATTATGGCCTCTGGATGTGCCGGAAGCTGTGTTTTTTCTTGGCAGGATGAGTGGTTTAAGCGTACTTGGAATACCATGTATGCTGTGGATATGACAAGAACGCCGTATTGGTCCGATTATCAGACAAATGAGCAATATTTCGGTCTTATGTCTTTTGATCCCGGAGAGGAAAAATCCGTATGCTATGTTGACGGGGATGTTTCGGAGTGGTCGGACGACGATATCGTCATGAAGAACAGCGACCTTACCCTTTCAGCAAAATATGACGAAAGATTTGTGTATTTTCTTGTTCATAAACCAAGTTTTAATTTTGAAAATGACACGATTTATATTCCGATTGATACAACTCCTAAGAGCGGAAGCTATTACTGCCGGGAACAAAATCTTCTCCTTGAACGAGCTGCGGATTTTCTTGTTGTAATTAACGGAAAGGAAAACAGCAGAATCCTTGTTCAGGAATATTACGAGTCGATTCGATCCACTTATTCACAGAATGTTTATGGCTTTGACAGTTATATCAAGAGTAATTCACCTGACGTTGATTCACCGCTTTTTGTTCCGATAAACATGGTCTTAAAGCTGGATGTTAAGGAGCTTTATAACGACGATTCCATTTTATCTGAAGTGTTTGAAACAGGTAAGCTCAAATACGGAAATGCAAATCCCGAAAGTTCGGATTTTGATTCTTTGGCAGATTATATATGCAGCGGCGATTATATTGAAATTAAACTGCCATGGCAGATTCTTAATTTTTCCGATCCGTCCCGCATGATGATACATGACGATTATTACAGTGGTAATTATGGAATAAAATATATAAAAATCGATCAAATGCATTTGGGAATTTCAAGCGGAGATTCTTATAAAAGAGTTCCGTTTTCACAATTTAAGCTTAGCGGCTGGGGAAATAAAGTTACTTATCATGAACGACTGAAAAGCTCTTATTATATTTTGCAGGAGAGATGGTCTTAAAAGGGGGCAGATAACATGAAGGTCGAGGTGATGATCTATGTTTACCTTGCTATATGCGTCGGAATGATTGTATTTAATATTGTAAATGCTGTTATGTCGCGGCGAAGAGATAAAAAGATCATCCGAGTGAGCAGAGGCTTTGAAAACAGATTGCTTGATGAATTAAAATGGCTTGAAGAAAACGGCGAGGTACACGACAGTCACAAAAAATATATGACAAGAAGTCTTAAACGTATCGGTAATATGAGAGCTTTTGATATAGCACTTGAGAGAGAATATACCGGGGATCCGGAGCTTATAAAGAAATACTTGCATTCTATCGACAGCGTATTTGTAGCTCTTGCCATCAAATATTGCAGAAATGATACAATAGAAGCGGCATATTTCCCTTATATAATCAGAAAATACAGAATTTTGGCCGGACGTCCGTTTGACGCAATGATTGATATGTTATACTACTTTTTACATAGTCCCAGTATTTATTGCCGAGAAAATGCAATGCAGGCGATCTATACTGTCGGAGAGTGTTCCTGTGTTATTAAAGCACTGAAGATCATAGATTCCGGAGATAAATTTTATCACACAAAACTATTAACAGATGGACTGCTGAAATTTGAAGGAAATCTTCAAAAATTAAATGCTTCTTTGTGGTCTGCCTTCGAAGAATTTTCAACTAAGATGAAGGTAACTTTGCTTAACTATTTCCGATTTAGTTCAGGAGATCATTGTGAAAATGTTTTTCGGCTTATGACCGACGAAGCACAAAATGATGAGATTAAGTTTTCGTGTATCAGATATTTTGGCAAGTATCACTGGGAAGCAGCATATGAATATTTACTTAAAGCGGCTGATGGAAGAAATGATATTCGATGGGAGTATTCAGCCATAGCTTCTGCTGCTTTGGGTTCTTACGCTTCTCCCAAAACAATAGAAGTATTAAAGTCAAATCTGCATAACCGCAATTGGTATATACGGTTTAATTCTTCACAAAGTTTGGAACGAATGGGAATGACATATCTTGATCTTATCGATATCGCAGAAGGAGATGACCGCTATGCAGCCGAGATCATCAGATACCGTTTGGATATACGGGATATTATAGAGAAGGAAAATGAGGACAGAGTGATATGTTAGATGCTATCAAAGTGTTTTTAGACTGGGTTGGATATTTTTTTATTGCCTATCTTATCGGATATTCAACCTTCCTTTTTATTTCGGTTGTTGTGGGATCTGTTGAACTTTATAATATTCACAGACGTGAAATAATGAAAAATATTCTTCCTCAGGATTACTTCATTCCTATTACTATTATTGTACCTGCATATAATGAAGAGGTCACTGTGGTAGAAACCGTAAAATCCTTGTTGGGACTTGAGTATCGCTCATATGAGATTATTGTAGTAGACGACGGTTCAAAAGACGATACGTCAAAAAAGCTGATCGAGGCATTTAATATGCATCTTGTTCACCGTCCGATAAGGCGTCAGATTGATTGTCAGCCGGAGGAACTTGTTTATGAGAGTCGAGCACAGAAAGTGCCGCTGACTTTAATTAGAAAGCAAAATGGAGGTAAGGCCGATTCACTTAATATGGGAATTAATGCTTCAAATTTTCCATATTTTATTTGTATAGACGCCGATTCGGTTTTGCAGCACGATTCATTGCGTAAGATTGCACAACCGGTTTTGGAGAATGATAAAGTGGTAGCCGTCGGAGGGATCGTGCGTATTTCAAATGATCTGGAACTGGAAAACGGCAAGGTCAAAAAGTATAAAATGCCGAGAAACATACTGGCTTGTATGCAGGTTTTAGAGTATGACCGTTCTTTTTTGGCTTCAAGAATTTTATTCGATAAGTTTAACGGCTCACTAATCATTTCCGGGGCTTTCGGTCTTTTTAAAAAGGATACCGTTATAGCGGCGGGAGGATATAATCATA
>CABUCT010000041.1 GCA_902490145.1 uncultured Oscillospiraceae bacterium | reverse complement strand
TTATATATCCCAGATGTGTAAGCGTGAGCACGCTTTCTTCAACCGGAATAAGATCTTCTATGTCAACCTCTCCCGTGACCGCTGTGATCTCGGTGCGACGATCATCAACATATTTATCGCGAACAATATATGCTTCGTCCTTAACAATTTCCTTAACCCTGAGTTCATCACCCAAAATTGCTTCCAATTCACGGATTTTCTCAAGAAGAGCTTTAAGTTCATCCTCGATCTTAATTTTCTCAAGACCTGACAGACGGCCAAGCGGCATCTGAACGATAGCTGTGGTCTGAACTTCATCAAATCCGAAACGCTCTGCAAGTGCTGCCTTACTGTCGGCAATGGTCTTTGATGCACGAATAAGCCTTATGACCTCGTCAATAAAATCGATCGCAGTTTTAAGTGCTTCCAAAATATGAGCTCTTTCTCTTGCTTTTCTGAGTTCAAACTGTGTGCGTCTTGTGACAACTTCACACTGAAAATCAATATAGCTTTGGAGCATTTCCTTAAGCGTCATGGTTTTCGGTCTGCCGTTATCAAGTGCCAGCATTATAGCCCCGAAGGTCACCTGAAGCTGGGTATATGAATAAAGCTGATTGAGCACGACCTGAGGATTTGCATCACGTTTCAGATCAATAACAATCTTCATGCCGTCCTGACCTGAATAATCGACTACGTCGTCAATTCCCTCAACCCGTTTTTCCTTCATCAAATCAACAAAGGATTTAACAAGCTGCTGTTTATTGACTTTGTAAGGAATTTCGGTTATAACAATTCGATAATATCCGGTTCTTGTTTCCTCAATTTCGGCACGTCCGCGAAGGGTTATTTTGCCACGTCCGGTTGCGTATGCCGCACGGATTCCCGAATATCCCATAATAATTCCGCCGGTCGGGAAATCCGGCCCTTTGATATATTCCATAAGTTCAGGAATGGTGGCATCGGGGTGATCGATAAGATAACACATACCGTCCACAACTTCTCCGAGATTATGCGGAGGAATTTCGGTTGCCATACCAACCGCAATTCCTGAAGATCCGTTTACCAAAAGGCTTGGTATGCGGGATGGGAGAACAACCGGCTCTTTTAAGCGGTCATCATAGTTTGCCTGGAAATCTACCGTTTCCTTGTCGATATCACGCAGCATTTCCATAGATATTTTGGAAAGCTTTGCTTCTGTATATCGGTAAGCAGCGGCAGGATATCCGTCAACCGAACCGAAATTTCCGTGCCCGTCGACCATCATATAACGCAAAGAAAAATCCTGTGCCATACGCACAAGTGCATCATAAACACTGCTGTCTCCGTGCGGATGATAACGTCCGAGCACCGAACCTACCGTGTCTGCACATTTACGATATGCTTTTTCGGGGGTCAGTCCATTTTCATACATTGTGTAAAGAATTCGGCGGTGAACCGGCTTCAGACCGTCACGCACATCCGGCAGGGCTCGACCGACAATAACCGACATTGAATAGTCCAGATATGCTTTTCGCATTTCGGAAACAATGTCAACCGAAATTTCCTTGCTGTGCTGTTGAAAATCAGTTTCATTCATGTAATCAAATCCTTTCCTTGTGGACAGGGTATTTTATCTCACATTCGTTTTGCACCCGAAACCAAGCTGATCCGTGTGATTTCGTCAGATGTCAGATATCTTTTGGGTAAAACAACCTTACGAATGTTATCTATAAAAAAAATAAATAAATCGGCACTTTCAATAACGCCGGTAAGCCGGCTGTATGGAATGTTGACCTCTGTATAAGACGGAGCACTTCCCGGTATCGGCGTTTTTATTAAGTTTACGTCTGTAAGAATAATGTGACTTTTTTTGTTTTGGTCAAACGCTCCGTTTTCAACTTCTTTTTTTATAAGCCTTGGAATAAACCAAATAGGCTGGAACAGAAGAAAAATTCCCGCAAGTCCGACTCCGGCAACAAAAAACCAATTGATGAGTCCTGAAAGTATGACTTCGGCGGCAACAGCGGCGAGCATAATTCCACCTAAAGCATAAAAAGAAAAATAACTGCCGCCGTGAGAATGTTTGTGCTGAATTTTTCCGCATTCGACCAGTTCTTCAAGAACCGGCTGAACAGTTCCCTCAAAAATTTTTTCCATAAAATCTCCCCATGCGAGTAGCTTCGGATATCATGCAAATCTTTTAAACTAAAGTGAATTCAACCGTTTTCCCGTTAAGCATAGCTAACATATGAACCAAATTTTAGCGACATAATTTGAGTTATGCCTGCATTAAAATACATTATCCGTTATGATTAACTGCGTTTTTACCTTATCTGCATGCAAATTGTTTTATGATAAAATCCTATGACCTAAAACGAGAGGAATTTTGAGTGATTTGTGATGCAGGCGACGAAGGGGCTTTACGTATTTCGAGTGATTTTCGATGTGAAAGAGTCTGCAAGTCTAACGCCTTGCGGATAATGACAAGCCAGAAATCATCGATGGTCCGCTATTTTAGGCAAGTTTGTATGTGTGCCGTGGTTGAACCCGAAACAAAACTCTGTTTTTGTAATCTCGAAAAAATATTTTTGCCTGTCATGTTAAAGCCTTATATAAGCCTTTCCGAAAATTTCCTTCATTTTTGATGAAATACTTTCGGACTGCTGTTGAGTTAAAACAGACTTTGGAATTACTTCTCCCTCTGCCTCTTTTGGGTTCTTATAAAGGCAAAAATGAGTCAGCGTGTCGACACAGCAGCAAAAATCGTTTAAATCATAAGTGTCGCGGGTAAATTTTCTGGAAACACGCATTACCTCTCCGAAAAATTCAACTTGTCGAACAGAAGAATAATCTGCTCCGCTGAGATACAGGCGGCGTGCCTGATTTTGAACCGCTTTCGGAACATAAAGGAATCCGTAAACACAGTATATAATAAAAAATATAAACGATACCACAAAAAGCTGGTTCATGCTGTTGTAAACCCTATTTGCAGAGAAAAGCCAGATCAAAAACAAAACCACCGAAATACAGCCAAGAAAAGGCAGTGTGAAGCTTCGATATCGAAGAACTCCGAATCTGTGTTCAAAAACGGTTTTAAAATGAATAATATCCGTGTCGCTGAGCAAAAATTCTATTTTTTCTTCTCTCATTTCTTCTCCTCAGTTTTCGGTGTGATTCGGGAATGAAACTCGTAAAGCTCCTGTTCGTTTACCGCACGGTCGGGAATAACAAGAATTTGACCCGTGGGGAGATTTAAAACCGAGAGATCGTTTTCATATTTAATTGTGTATTCTCCGTTAAGTAAAAGCTGCCAACCTTCATCTTTGCTTCCCTCGACCTCGATATTTGCAACATTTTCATAAACTGTAACACAAAGCTTGTTTCCGGTGGTTGCATTTTTAACAATTGTTTTTTTTGCTTTTTCGGGAAGAAGGAAAACAATCGGAATCATGGCAAACATAAAAATCATAAACAGCCATTCTGAAAATCCGCCCTTGCTGAATCCTAAAGTTCCGAATATTCCCATAATGTTGACCGTCAAAGAAGAAAGCCCCAAAAGACCGAAAACCACAGCTTCGATAATCGGTATCGCTTTTCTTTTTTTAAGCTTGCCTGCGGTGGTTAAAGCATTGTATACTTCTTGTTCATTAAGCACAAAGCTCGCTTTGATCGGCTCACCCTGAGGCTCTATTTTTAAAGGTTCTTCAACCTGTGAAGCAATGTCAAGATTTTCACTCTCGTCATATTCGGGAAGATTATCAATCACAGTTCCGCAAAAAGCACATTTCATTTTGTTTTCGCTGTCACGAATAATAGCCTGTTCTGCATTACATTCCGGGCAAATAATGGTTTTAACTTTCACCTGCAAAACTCCTTTGCTGTTTTGTTTTTTGTGGACAAACCCTTGGCCACATATATTCTGACTCGACTAAAATTGCGGACTATCGGCACTTTTGATTTATCGATGCCCAAGGCAAAACATATCGAAGAGTGATATTTACGGTGTACACAGTTTTAAACAGATAAATTTTGTCTGAGTAACCCACAAATTTTCAGGAAACTTTTTATATCCCGAAAATATTAACAAAGATTAGATAAAAATCAACGAACAGTAGTGCTGCCAGTCACTGTAAATTTGAATTTTCGATGGTTAAATATCCAAATTCTGAACATAAGTTGCGTTTTCTTCAATAAATTGACGACGAGGCTCAACTTCGTCACCCATAAGAAGTGAGAAAGTTCGGTCGGCCTCGGCGGCGTCCTCAAGCGTAACCTTGAGTATAATGCGATACCTTGGATCCATGGTGGTTTCATTAAGCTGCTTTCCATCCATCTCGCCAAGACCCTTGTAACGCTGAACATCGGCAGAGCCGCCAAATTCTTTTATATACATATCTCTTTCCTCGTCCGAGAAAGCATAAACAAACTTCTTTCCTTTTGAAACACGGAAAAGAGGGGGCTGTGCAATATAAATATGACCTGCTTCAATAAGCTCGGGCATATATCTGAAGAAAAATGTTAGAAGCAGGGTGCGAATGTGAGAACCGTCGACATCAGCATCGGCCATTATGAAAATTTTGCCGTATCGAAGCTTTGAAATGTCAAAATCCTCTCCGATTCCGGTTCCCAAAGCAAGCACGACAGGGGTGAGTTTATCATTACCATAAACCTTATCGATACGAGCTTTTTCAACATTGAGCATTTTTCCCCAAAGCGGAAGAATTGCTTGAGTTCTTGAATCTCTTCCTTTAACAGCCGAACCGCCCGCACTGTCTCCCTCAACGATGAAAATTTCGGTCTCTTCGGGATTTTTGGAAATACAGTCTGCCAGTTTTTCAGGCATTTTAAATTTGCTTCCGGAATTTTTTCTTTGCATATCGCGTGCCTTTTGAGCGGCTTCACGAGCAGTTGCTGCCGAAATAGCTTTGTTTACTATGATGTTTGCGGCAGCAGGATTTTCTTCAAGATAAACCATAAGTTTTTCGCCGATAAGCGTGTTTACCATGGTTCCGATATATGTGTTACCAAGCTTTGCTTTGGTCTGACCTTCAAACTGTGCATCGGTCAGTTTAACGCTTATAACCGCACAAATTCCCTCTTGAATATCATCACCCTTAAGGTTGGCATCATTGTCTTTAAGCTTTTTAAACTTTCTGGCATAAGCGTTTACAACGCGGGTCAGGGCAGTTTTGAAAGCACTTTCATGAGTTCCTCCGTCAACTGTGTGAATATTGTTGGCAAAACTCATGATTTTGGTGTCATAACCGTTATTATATTGAAAAGCAATCTCTACCGAAGCGTCTCCCTTAACTCCGTTAAGATAAATAACATTTGGCAAAGTGGGATCTTTCTTTGATTTTTCAAGCAAAAAATCAACATAACTTTTAATACCGCCCTCAAAATGCAGTGTATCCTGCCTGTCTTCACCATCTTCACGACGATCGCTGAGTGTTATTTTTACACCGGCATTTAAGAATGCCTGCTCACGAAGGCGATTAAGAAGAGTATTATAATCATATTCAGTGGTGTCGGTAAACATTTGAGGATCAGGCTTAAACGTAACGGTGGTTCCTGTTTCAGAGGTTTCGCCGATTTCTTCAAGATCGGTAACGATATTTCCGCGTTCATATCTTTGCTTTACAATTCGATTTCCGTCTTTGACCTCAACTTCAAGCCATTCCGAAAGTGCATTAACAACCGATGCACCCACTCCGTGAAGCCCTCCGGATACTTTATATCCGCTTCCGCCGAATTTTCCTCCGGCGTGGAGCATTGTGAAAACCATTGTAACGGCGGGCATGTCATATTTTTTATTGATTCCGGTTGGAATACCGCGGCCGTTATCCGCAACACGGATTATGTTTCCTTCAAGAATGTCAACTTCAATATGTGTGCAGTATCCAGCCAAAGTTTCATCAATGGCGTTATCCACAATTTCATAAACCAAGTGGTGAAGACCTCTTTCTCCGGTCGAACCGATATACATACCCGGACGCTTACGGACAGCCTCAAGCCCTTCAAGAACCTGAATTTGTTCGGCGTCATAATTTTCGGTGACAACCGTGCTTGGAATCTGATCGTTATTCATATTAAAACCTCCGATATTGTAAGGATAAGCTTTTTTGTGAGATAAAAATTTGGCTTATAATTTATGCAGTTATTTATCAAAGTTGTACAGTTTTGTGCAACTTAAAAAAATATTTACTAGTTTTGTTTTGAGCGTGAATAAAGAGTTTGAACCGAAACAGGAGATAAAATTACCTTTTGATGGCAACTTATTTTTTTATGGGGTGATTTTTTCTTTTTTGCAAGAACCAAAAATGACAGCGGGATATCGTATCCTTCGGTTTCAACCTGACATTTTTTTTCAGCGGTATTTAAATATTCACGAGTATCTTTTTTGACGGTAGCCTTGTCTAAATCAAAAATTCCTACGATTTTCTCTGAAAAAACCGAACGCTTTGCTGCAATATTCAAATAAAATTTTTTTGATTTTTTCATTATTGATTCCTTTTGATTTTATCAATTTATTTTTATATAACCAAAGCTATATTTTTTCGGTAATACATCCGCCGCTTGTGTAAAAAGCTTTTCCGCCGGTCATCTTCATAACAGGTGTCGGATCACAACAGGTAATAAAAACCTGTCTTCCTTCAAGTCGGTTAATAATATAGTCCTGACGGGAAAAATCCAGTTCACTTAAAACATCATCAAGAAGAATAATCGGCTGTTCTCCCGTATATTCGGCAATTACCGAAGCTTCAGCAAGCTTAAGAGCAAGGGCCGCCGAACGCTTTTGTCCCTGTGATCCGAAATCTCTTGCTGAAATTCCGTTTATAAGTAATTCCAAATCATGTCGGTGGGGACCTTTGCAAGTAGAAAGAAGCCGGATATCTTCATTTCTTGATTCTTCAAGTTCTTTTTTTAAAAGCTGTTTTCCGTTTTCTCCTGCATAAATTTCTCCGGTGTATTTAATTGAAAGAATTTCCCTGCTTCCGGATAGTCCTTCAAAAAATTCGGTCGAAAACGGAAGCAGTTTTTCAACCAACGCGTTTCGTTGTGATGAAATTTTTGAACCCATATTCGCAATGTGATTTTCGAACATATCAAGGCAGTCCCAAAGATATTCAATCCGGCTTTTTCTTGATATTTCTTTTAACAGTGCATTTCGCTGCTCTACCGCCCGTTTATAAGAATTAATAAGTTTGTGATATGACGGTTTTAAACCCGAAAGAGCAGTATCAAGAAATTTTCTCCGACACTGAGGAGAACCGCTTAACAGTGAAAGATTTTCGGGTGAAAAAACCACACATTTAAAAGCTTCCGAAAGTGATGACGGACTTTTCATATTTACATCATTAAGAAAAATTTTTTTGGTTTCTTTCTTAATGAGATAATCGATTTTTTGGTTTCTTTCTTCCGAGAAAAATAAAATCTGCATATGAGCCGAGTCCTTACCGAAACGTAAAAATTCCGACTCTTTTCCTCCGCGAAAAGAAGAAAAACCCGAGCCTGTCCAGATTGCTTCAATAAGGTTTGTTTTTCCCTGTGCATTGTCACCGTAAATTACATTGACTTCACTGTGCGGATTTATTAAACATTTTTCAATGTTTCTCCAGTTTTCAAGACAAAGCGAGGTTATTATCACTGCATTGTACCTCATAAATACGGCCGTTAAATTCAACCTTGTCGCCGTTTATCAGCTTTTTTCCGCGTGCTGTGCATATTTCACCGTTAACCTTGACAAGACTATTTAAAACAGCTTCTTTTGCTTCTCCTCCCGAATTTACCGCCGAGGACAGCTTTAACAAGGCGTCAAGACGGATAAAAGGAGTTTTTATTTCAACTTTTTGAGTGTTAATTGTTAATTTTATTTTCATTTTGAAATTCTCACCGGCAATACAAGGAAAAGAAAATCATTTCCGTCACAGGGAACAATTTTTACAGGAGACTGAGGACCGTTCAGCTGAAGCTTTATTTTATCATCTTCAACTGCACGCAAAGCATCAATAAGATAACGGCTGTTAAAACCGATTTCAACCTCATCACCTTTGATATCAACAAGAACCTTATCATCTGCGTTACCTACAGTTGATTCACATGAAGCCTCAAACGAATTGTTTCTTATTTTACAGCGAACAAAAACACGATCGCGATCGTTAACCACAAGTGATACACGGTCAACACATGAAAGAAGATCTTTTGTATCAGAAATAACTGTTGTGTTATAATCGGCCGGAACAGTATGCTTCCAATCAATAAAGTCGCCTTCAAGCAGACGTGATACCACCAGATACTGATCAATTTCGAAAATTATATGGCGTCTTTCAACCGAAATACGGATTTCTTTATCATCTTCTCCGATAAGTTTTTGAATTTCTGAAAGAGTCTTTTCGGGAACAATAAATTTAAATTCCTCTTCGGTATTTATTTTTTCAGTTCGAATAGCCATACGGAATCCGTCAACCGCAACAAGATTTATAATTCCGTCTTTTATCTCAAAAAGAATGCCTGTGTAAACCGGTTTGTCATCCTTCTTTGAAACCGAAAATTTTGTTTGGCGGATCATATTGCTGAGTATTTTTCCCGAAAAAGTGAAGCTTCTTCCATCCGAAACCGACGGAAGATCGGGATATTCCTCAGGAGGCATACCGATAATAGAAAAACGAGTTTCTCCGCTTTTTATTGTGCAAACATATTTATCATCCGTCTCAATAGACACGGTTGAGCTTGGAAGCTTTTTTATAATTTCCGAAAAATATCTTGCTGAAAGAATAATACTTCCGTCCTGATCAATTTGCGATTCAACCGCTGTTGTAATTCCCATCTCCAAATTATAACCGGTCATTGTGAGATATCCGGCACTTGCAGAAAAATAAATACCTTCAAGAGCAGGAATGGATGAATTTTGGGTTGCACCCTGAACCTTTGCGGTAGCTTCTAAAAGAGATAATCTGTCACAGATAAGCTTCATATTTACAACTCCTAAAAACAAGTTTTATTTATTAAACATTCTTTAATTTGATGATAAGCTTTTTCCTTGAATATTTTTAACATGCTCTTTGATAATTTTTTATAATCCGATTTTTCTTGTTCGATTTTTCAAAAAAAGGATAAATATAATAATATATAAATCAGGAGTAGTAGTAGTGAGTGTCAAAGTGTTGAAACATGGCTTAAATCCGCATTATACAAGGAAAAAATAGCTTTGAAAACATTTTGAATTTTTTTTGAAAAGTTACAAC
>CABUCT010000040.1 GCA_902490145.1 uncultured Oscillospiraceae bacterium | reverse complement strand
TAGCAATATAATGTTTCCAAACTTTATTTTTGGTATTAAGGAGTGTTTTTAATGGCTTATATTGATAGAGTTCTTGAAACTCTTAAGCAAAAAAACCCCGGTGAAAAAGAATTTCATCAGGCTGCTACCGAAGTTCTCAACTCACTTCGTCCTGTAATGGATGCTCATCCGGAGTATGAAGAGGCTTCTCTTCTTGAGAGAATTACCGAACCGGAACGTGTTGTTATGTTCCGTGTACCATGGATTGACGATAATGGAAAGGTTCAGGTTAATCGTGGCTATCGTGTACAATTTAACAGTGCAATCGGACCTTATAAGGGTGGTCTTCGTCTTCATCCTTCGGTAAATCTCGGAATTATTAAATTCCTCGGTTTTGAACAGATTTTTAAAAACTCACTCACCGGTCTTCCCATCGGCGGCGGTAAGGGCGGTTCAGACTTTGACCCAAAGGGCAAATCTGATAACGAAGTTATGCGTTTCTGCCAGAGCTTCATGACTGAGCTTTACAAATATATCGGTCAATTTATTGACGTTCCTGCCGGTGATATCGGAACAGGTGCCCGTGAGATCGGATATCTTTATGGTCAGTACAAACGTATAACCGGAAATTATGAGGGCGTTCTCACAGGTAAGGGACTTGCTTTTGGCGGCTCTCTTGCCCGTACTGAAGCTACTGGTTACGGTCTTGTATACTTTGCAGAAGAAGCTCTCAAAACAAAGGGTTCAAGCTTTAATGGAAAAACTGTTGTTATTTCTGGTTCCGGTAACGTTGCTATTTATGCCTGTGAAAAGGCACAGCAGCTCGGTGCAAAAGTTGTCACCATGAGTGACTCAAATGGCTGGATCTATGACGAAAATGGAATTGATCTTGCTGCTGTTAAGGAAATCAAAGAGGTTAAACGTGGCCGTATTAAAGATTATCTTAACTATCACGGTGATGCAAAATACACCGAAGGACGCGGAGTATGGAGCATTAAGTGCGACATTGCTCTTCCCTGTGCAACTCAGAATGAGTTACTTGAAGATGATGCGAAAATACTTGTTGCTAACGGCTGTCAGGCAGTTTGCGAAGGTGCTAATATGCCTACTACTCTTGAAGCAACCAACATAATTGTTAACGGAGGACTTATCTTCACTCCCGGTAAAGCTTCAAATGCAGGCGGCGTTGCAACTTCAGCTCTTGAGATGTCCCAGAACTCCTTAAGACTTGCATGGACCTTTGACGAGGTTGATTCAAGACTTCATGACATAATGGTAAATATCCATAACAATGCTGCCGACGCTGCTGAGCGTTATGGTCATAAGGGTGACTATATCATGGGTGCTAATATTGCAGGCTTTGAAAAGGTTGCAGATGCTATGATGGCTCAAGGTATTGTTTAATCCACTAGTATAAGAGTTAAACTTTTTTAGTTCAACATAAAAGCTCCCAATCTTGTGATTGGGAGCTTTTCATTTATACTTATTGTCCATCTTCCGTATTTTCAGCTGTATATATCATAATCATCATATCAAGGTGCATTTCCTCCTGCCCAACCAAACAGAATATTATTCCAATAATAACAGCTTAAATTAATTGAGGAGAGCAGATTACTTAATTGGATAAATTATCAGATAAATTTAATCACTGAGAGTGCCAATGCTTTTATTACACATAAAAACAAATCTCTGAATTAATCAGAGATTTGTTTTTGTTTTAATTCAATTTAATCTTTTAAATTCTTTGCCTTTGCAAGTTTACGCTCCCGCCACCATGCCCAGATTGGACTTGACAGCAATAATGATGAATAAAATCCTGCGATAATACCAATAGCCATTGGGAATGCAAAGCTGATTATAGAATCAAGATTTCTGATCTTTGCAATAATGCAGATAGCTAACACAGCAATCAGTGTTGATAATGTAGTGTAAATGTTTCTTGTGAGAACTCCGTTTACACTTGTGTTTACTATCTCGGATATACTTTTTGTATTTCCAAACTTACGTTCATTGGCACGAATTCGGTCATAGACAACTATCGTACCGTTAATTGAGTAACCAAGAATAGTCAGCACAACTGCAATAAAGTTATCATCAAGAGGAATACGGAACACAACATATACGAAATAAGAAATCAAGATGTCATGAATAAGAGCGAACGTTGCAAACATTGCAGCAGACAGACCACCGATTTTACGGAAACGCAAAGCAATATAAATTGTTATGATAAGTCCGCCGATTATCATTGCAACAAGACATTTTATAAAGAATCCGCGTCCCACAGTGGGTTTTACGCTGTTGGAAGTAATGAGTTCGATAGAGTTATAACGCGACTCGCTGAGAGTAAGACCATACTTATCAAGAACACTCTTTAGGTCTTGCTGGATCTGGTCAGTAAAAGCACCGTCTTTTTCCGCAGAATCAGTTGGAACTACTGTAACGGTCTTTGCAGAATCATCCGATGTTACCTGAACCCCAAAACCTGTTACAGCTTGAATATCTGTAGTTAGTGCAGAGGTGTCAACACTGTCGACCGTATATGTGTATACAAGCTTTGTTCCAAAATCTGAGACTATCCTACTTTTAAGTTTATTGGCAATGTCGTTTACATCGTTTGTTGAAACAAGTGTAAATTGAGCACCTGAATATTTCGCAGTTAAAGCTTCTGTTAAAGCTTCTACTTTATCTCCGACTATCTTGCCTCCTGAATTAGGAGTGATAACAAGAGTGCCGTTTTCTTCAGTGTTAACTGTTGATTCCTTCCCGAGAGCAGCGAGAGCTTCGGCAGCAATATCGTCTGCATTCAACTGAACTGAATTATCAGAAGGAACAGTGTACGTATAAGTCAATACCGAATCGGGAATTTCAGTAAGCGTCATTGTTACTTGGTTTAAATTTCCGCCCAAATCCTTACTGAACGAAACCTCAGCATCATTTCCAAGAATGTCCTTAGCAATTCCAGTTAAAGCGTCTTGCTCTATATCTCCGCTGTAAGAATAGGTAAAGATTGTTCCGCCTTTGAAATTTATATCAAGTTCAGTTCCGAAAATTACATTGAAAATGATTCCCACTGCAAGAAAGCAAGCTGCAATAATAATAAAGGTTTTTCTGTTTTTGATAAAATCAAACTGTTTTTTCTCCCTAGCCATTGCTCTTTTCACCTCCGTACAAAGTGGGCTTACGCAGGAAACTGAAACGTGAAACGCCCTTCAACATAAGACGGGATGCGGTTACACCCATTACAAAATTGAAGATAACCCCGATAAGCAATGTGTAACCGAATGAGTATATAGAACCGGTAATAGTATTTGCAACCGAAAGTCCCGGAATAAGTCCAATTGAGTGATTATACAGCCACATGAAAGGATAGAAAATCTTTGCCCATAAGCCATCACTCGGTCCGAAAACTCCCATAAGTATAATTGCAATAATAATGTTTGTAATATTACCATCAAAGATTGCAGAAAATGCATGAGCATATCCTGCATCAATAGCACCGTCGATAGTCTTCTTGTTGACTCTGAGTTCCTCTCGAATATACTCAGAAGTAAGCACATTAGCATCAACACCCATACCTATTGAAAGGATGATACCGGCAATACCCGGAATAGTGAGTGTGAAGCTATTGACTCCGTTGAAAAATCCACTGGTACATGCAAGCATACCGGCAATTTGTCCCAGAAGAGCAATGCTTGCAACAAATCCACATAAACGGTATTTAAGAATTATAATTATAACAATAGCTGCAAAAGCGATGATACCTGCCAAAAGCATAACATCTAGTGAAGCTTCACCAAGTGTTGGATTTATAACACGGATCGTATCATCAATAACAAGTGCAAACGGAAGCGAACCCGCATTAATTTTATCCGAAAGATCCTTTGCCGCATCGGCATTTTCCATACCGTTAATAATCGCATTGCCGTCTGATATGGCTTGTTGAACCCTTGGAGCCGAAATGCAGTTGTCATCCATATAAATAGAGATATATGAACCTTTAAGTCTTTCGGTTGCCTCGGCAAATTTTACTCGACCTTCATCAGTGAGCTTAAGAGATACATAGTTACCCTCTTCTACACTGTAAAGAGCATCAGCACTCGCAACATCTGCAGATCCCTGAAGAATAATTTCTCCTTCTGGGTTCTGCTGACCCTCACGAAAAGTTACAAGAGCTGTTTCTCCAAGCTCTTTAACCGCAGTCTGAGGATCATAGTCGTCATCATCAGACTGCCACGGAAAACGAACGATTATCTGATGGTTTTCGTTATCAGTATATACCTCATAATTTGTGATATTTTTGTTGATAAGTCGATTCGTAATTATAGTTTCTGCACTAGCCATATTTTCAGCAGTGATATTAGAAACTTCATCACTTGACACATCAGGGGTAAATATGGCCTCAACACCACCTTGGATGTCGATTCCCCACCTTATATCACTGGCACCCTTTAAATATACATTTTTTGTGTCGCCGTAATAATTGCTTATTCCAAAGAATGAAACAAAGGCGAATGCAACAATAAAAAGAGCGACAATAATAAAGGTAACTCTGCCTGAACGTTTCATTGGCGTTCCCTCCAGTTTTGTCATATGCAATCGGTTAGGCCCGAGACCGGCTTAACCCTGTGCATTATAAATAGAATTATAAGATTTTTTGACAAAAATGTCAACAATTTTATTGGACAAATTTGTTAATTACAGAATATTTAATTTCCTCCTGTTCGGATATATTCTGAATATTCTTCAAGACACATTCCGAGTTCAGTAATCCGCTTTGCATGCTTTTTCCCAACAAAACGAATATGCCATGGTTCATAGATAACTCCGGTTATACTCTGCTTTTCCTCTGGATAACGAAGAATAAATCCATATTCTGAGCAATGCTTGGCAATCCATTTAGCTTCCTTGGTATTTTTGAAGTTCACTTCATCCGTGCTGTTGAAATCCAATGCAAGACCAAGCTCATGCTCGCTTGTGCGGGGTATCGCCACGTGCTTTGAAGCCTCATTATATGCCTCTTCGTGACTAAATCCCGGATTTTCATTCTTTGCCTTTTCAAGTCGATTGTTAAACAGCCGTTCTTGAGTACTTTGATCTCTGTATCCCGAAATTATATAAAGATTTACTCCGTCTTTCTTGGCAGCAGCAACCATGTCGTTGTAGGCATTTACAATTCTTGTGTCAATGCGGTAATACTCTCCGTTGTTTGAATTATAAACCTTGGTTATTTGTGAATCAGACCAACCATCAGGCAGTCTTGTTGAGTTATTAACTACCCTCAAATACCATTCATTCGCCTCTTCTGCTCCGGTTTTGCTGTAACTTATATAATCTGTTGAGTTTACCGTTCCCGCACCGGATGAATCATTTGAATTTGACGATATTTGAGATTTTCCGGATTCATTCGTATGACTATTTTCTTCAGAATGACTTTCTTGTGCAATAGATTGTGAAATAGAAACAGTTGAATCCATAACTGATGAAGTTTTATTTTCAACTTTTTTATGCGTCGCAAGCTTTATTATGCCGAAAATAACAAGGCAGATAACAAGAACTCCGATCACATATATTGAAAACTCCAACTTATGGCCTGATAACCAACTTTTTTTGCTTCTTCTTTTTTTATTTCTATTATTCTTCATAATCAGATTATAAGACTCTTTCCGTCCATTTCTTCCGGTTGTTCAATCCCCATGATTTTAAGTATGGTTGGTGCAATATCGGCGAGTTTTCCGCCCTCACGAAGCTTGCAGTCATAACCGCATACTGCAAAAGGAACAGGATTTGTTGTATGTGCAGTAAATGGCGTACCATCCTCGTCAGCCATACAATCTGCATTACCATGATCGGCAGTTATAAGTGCAACTCCGCCCATTTTAAGGGTGGACTCTACAACTCTGCCAACACATTCGTCCACAGCCTCCACAGCCTTGACGGCCGCATCAAACACACCTGTATGACCAACCATGTCACAGTTTGCAAAGTTGAGAACAACAACATCATATTTACCGCTTTCAATAGCTTCGGTAACAGCATCACAAACCGGATACGCACTCATTTCAGGTTTAAGATCGAATGTTGAAACATCAGGAGTCGGAATAAGTATTCTGTCTTCACCATCAAACTTTACTTCTTCACCGCCATTAAAGAAAAATGTGACATGAGCATATTTTGTGGTTTCGGCAATACGAAGCTGCGTCTTTTTATTTTTAGCAAGGATCTCACCCATAGTCATTTTGAGTTCCTTCGGACCAAATGCAACATGTACGTTGGGCATGGTTGCATCATATTCAGTCATGCATACATAATAAAGATTGATAAGCTTTCTTTCAAATCCGTTAAATTCGGGATCAACAAAAGCTCTTGTAATTTCTCTGGCACGGTCGGGACGGAAATTGAAGAAAATGAATGAATCATTTTCATTTATGCCTTTATATCCGTTAAATACAGTCGGAATCAAAAATTCATCGGTAATAAATTTCCCATCCTCATCTTTTGTTTGATAAGAAGTCTCAACCGCTGTTGCAGGACAATTTGAAACAATGCCCTCTCCTTTTACGATCGCATTGTAAGCTTTCTGAACTCTTCCCCACTGGGTATCACGATCCATTCCATAATAACGGCCTGCGAGTGTTGCCAATGTGCCGATTCCGATATCTTTCATTTTTTCGATACATTCTTTTACATAATTGATTCCGGAAGTAGGTGGAACATCGCGTCCGTCAAGCAGACCGTGGACATAAACCTTTTCAACACCCTTATCTTTTGCAAGTTTAAGCAATGCCCACAAATGAGAATTATGACTGTGAACGCCTCCGTCCGAAAGCAGACCCAAAATATGAAGAGCAGTTCCGTTTTTCTTGCAATTATCAATTGCACCGAGCAATACAGGATTTTCAAAAAAAGCTCCGTCATTTATAGACTTTGTGATTCTTGTAAGTTCCTGATATACTACTCTTCCTGCACCGATATTGGTGTGTCCGACCTCACTGTTTCCCATCTGTCCGTTGGGGAGTCCAACATCCATTCCGGAAGCTCCTATACTTGTCAAAGGACAGGTTGAAAATATTTTATCAAGGTTAGGTGTATTGGCAGCGGCAATAGCATTATTGTTCTTATTTTTGTTAATGCCAAAGCCGTCCATTATTGTTAAAACAACAGGTTTTTTCATTCAAGATTTCACCTTTTAAAAATTATTTTGAAGCAGCGTTAACGATAGCTGCAAAATCGGGAGCCTTAAGTGAAGCCCCGCCTATAAGTCCGCCGTCAACGTTTTCCTTGCTGAGAAGCTCAGCAGCATTTTTGGCATTCATCGAACCGCCGTATTGAATGGTCATGCCGTCAGCGATCTCTTTTCCGTAAAGAGATTCAACAACATTTCTGATTATTCCGCAAACTTCGTCTGCCTGTTCTGAAGTAGCGGTAAGTCCGGTTCCGATTGCCCAAACCGGCTCATAAGCAATTATAACATTTTTAACTTCTTCTGCCGAAAGACCGAGAAGTGCAATTTTAACCTGCATAGCAACAAGCTCTGCAGTAATTCCCTGCTCACGCTGCTCAAGATATTCTCCAACACAAAGAATTCCCTTAAGACCACTGCCAAGGGCAGCTTTAAGACGCTTTGCAACGGTAACGTCGGTGTCTCCGAAATAGGTACGGCGTTCACTGTGTCCGACAATTACATATTCAACGCCCATTTCCTTGAGCATTGGAGCGGAAATCTCACCGGTGAAAGCACCGGAATTTTCAAAATGGCAATTCTGAGCACCGATCTTTATGTTGGTTCCTTTAGTTGACTCCAAAGCAACTGATAAATCAACAAAAGGTACACACATAATTACTTCACAGTCAGCATCTTTGAGAAGCGGTTTTGCTTCATCAATAAGTTTTGCTGCCTCTAATGGAGTCTTATTCATTTTCCAGTTGCCGGCAATAACTGCACGGCGAAGTTTTTTGTTCATTATAATTTCTCCTTATAATATTGCTTAAATACTTGCAATACGGCAATTGTCTTTAATGCCGCAGCCGAAACCCGGCCGCGGCATTTTTAATTTATTATTTATCGTTTAGTACTGCAATGCCGGGAAGCTCTTTTCCCTCTAAGAATTCGAGTGAAGCACCGCCACCGGTGGAAATGTGAGTCATTTTATCTGCAAATCCAAGCTTTGCAACTGCTGCGGCAGAATCTCCTCCGCCGATTATAGATACAGCTCCAGACTCAGCCAGTGCTTTTGCAACAGCAATAGTACCATTGGCAAAACGAGGCCACTCGGAAACACCCATAGGACCGTTCCAAACAGCTGTTCCCGCATTTTTAACGGCATTAGCAAAAAGCTCTTCGGAACGAGGTCCGATATCAAGTCCCATATATCCGTCAGGAATACCATCCTCAACATTTGCGATAATCATATCACACTCAGGATCATATTTATCGCCGCAGCGGCTGTCGAGCGGAAGAAGAAGCTTTACTCCCTTTTCCTCTGCCAGCTTTACAATGTTTGCTGCAAGCTCAAGCTTATCATCTTCGCAAAGAGAGGTTCCGATTGGTTCTCCTGCTGCTTTTTTGAATGTATAAGCCATTGCTCCACCTATTATAAGAGTATCGACTTTATCAAGAAGGTTTGTAATTACACCTATTTTATCAGAGACCTTTGCTCCACCCAGAATTGCAACAAAGGGACGTTTTGGATCTTCGAGTGCTCCGCCCATAATGCTGATTTCCTTTTGGATAAGATATCCGCATACGGCTGGGAGATAATCTGCAACGCCTGCAGTGGAAGCATGTGCACGATGTGCGGTTCCGAAAGCATCGTTACAATAAATATCTGCAAGAGATGCAAGTTTTTTTGAAAATTCAGGATCGTTTTTCTCCTCTTCTGCATGGAAACGAACGTTTTCGATAAGCATTGCCTGTCCGTCTTCAAGAGCTTCAGACAAAGACTTTGCACTTTCACCTACAACATCAGATGCAAGCTTTACTTCTTTTCCGAGCAGCTCTGAAAGTCGCTTTGCAACAGGTGCAAGAGAGTAATCCATATTAAAAGTACCCTTCGGACGTCCGAGATGAGAACAAAGAACTGCCCGACCGCCGTTATCAAGAATGTACTTAATAGTAGGAAGAGATTCAACTATCCTCTTATCATTGGTAATCTCGCCATCCTTAAGAGGAACGTTAAAGTCACAGCGAACAAGTACACGCTTGCCTTTAACATCAATATCCTCGATGGTTTTTTTGTTTAAAGCATTCATAAAAATATCCTCCAAAATATAATTATAAATAA